>JAJYKO010000036.1 GCA_021788565.1 Chloroflexota bacterium | reverse complement strand
AGGAGAAGCAGCGGATCATGGCACGTCAGGGCGCTCTGGGCGCGGTTCTGCTCAACTGGGGATACGACGATAGCAAGCTGCTGCCCTACGGCTCGGTGAAGCCCTGCTGGGGCAACCCCACCAGGCTTACCATGCGCACAGAGATGCCTACCATCCCCTGTCTCGGCTTATCTCGTGCCGATGGGCTGGAGCTGCGGGCTATGGTCGCCCGCGGGCCTGTTAGTCTGCGGCTAAGCGCAGAGAGCCGAGACGAGTGGCGACCGCTGCGGCAGGCCGTAGGCAGGGTTCTCTCGGGTAGCGCCTCGCCGGAGTTCGCTATCCTGGGTGGCCACATGGACTCGTGGTTTGGCCAGGCAGCTAGTGACAATGCCGCTGGCAACGCCATCTTCCTAGAGTTGGCTCGGGTGTTCCAGCACCATGCGGCTGAGCTGCGGCGCAGTCTCACTGTCGGCTTCTGGGTGGGCCACGAGACGGGCACCATGATCGGCTCCAGCCATTTCGTGGATAGCTATTGGGACGACCTCCGCGAGAACGCCGTGGCCTACCTTCAGATCGACCAGCCCGCTCTCATCGGCACGACTCTTTGGGAAACCAAGAGCGACGTGGAGCTGCACGATTTCCACGCAGCGGTGGAGCGTCGGGTGCTTGGTGGCATGTCAGCCTACTGGGGTCGACTTGTGCGGACCGGCGATACTTCCTTCTTTGGTGTCGGTGTGCCCTCCCTGACGGGCCGCACCGCGTTCACGAAGGCAGAGATCCAGGCCATGGGCAACGGCAATCTGGGATGGTGGCATCATACTGACGCTAGCACCATCGAGCGGCTAGACAGGGAACTGCTAGGGTTGCACCTGAAAGTGTACGCAGCCTATCTGGCCGAGCTTCTCACCGTACCCATTATTCCTGCTCGTTTTGCTCCCACGGTGAAACAGATGGTGGAGAGAGCGGAGACTCTTCTGCCAGTCGGTGACGAGATCGGTCTCTCTAAGGCGGTGTCCCTGGCTCGGGAGGCGCTTGATGCCGTGCAGCGATTGGACTCCGTGGCCGAGAGCTGGCGAGAGAAGACCCGGCGGAGCAACGTGCCCGAGGAAGTAGCGGCAACACTGAACACCACTTTGAAGGCGCTTAGCAGGATCCTAGTACCTTTGGGAGGGACGGTCGCCGGCAGCTATGGCCACGACTCCTATGGGCTGTCGGCCCAGAGCACGCTCCTACCTGGTCTGTACGAACTGCCTCGGATGAATTCCATGGGAGCGGGCTCCGAGGAGCGTCACCTGTTAGCCACCGAGTTGATCCGTCAGCGTAACCGTTTCGCCGACGGCGTGAGGGAGGTGCGTGACCTGGCTCATCGCACAGCGACGGTAGTAGCGCCTTGATATAGCCCCTATCGAGGTCACTCGATGGCGATGTCATCACCCTTAAAGCGGCCTGCAAAGCGGGGTGACCGACAAGCCTTGGCTCCTCCCGGCACATAGATCATTTCACCACTCTCATTTGTCCCGACGCTCCTGGCAACACCCCCTACATTCGAGCCCGCGAGAACCCCCAGGTTCGAAGCTCGACACGGCAACCTTGAGTCACAGCGCCAGCGGCTTGGGCGGCAGCGGGTAGGCAAGCTTGCTCGGCGCCAACCTCGACTGGACCAGCATCTCGGCGAACTTCAGCGTGACCAGGGCCGGATTGACCACCGGCACATCCAACTCCCCCTGTAGCCGGTCGGAAACCTCTAGGAACGCCATAGACATGCAGCCCAGGACGATGGTGTCGGCCCGATCCTGGGAGATGGCCAGCCGAGATGCCTCGAGCACGCTCCGGAAACTGCTGTCAGGCTCGCGAGCCAGATCCAGAACGGGCACGCCCACCGAGCGGACGCTGGCCAGCTTGGAATCGATCCCCACCGCTCTGGCTAACTGCTCCAGCGGACGGAGCAGGGAGCTCAGCACGGTGACGATGCTAAATCGGTGGCTCAGGCTGGCGGCAACGAGCATCGAGCACTCGCCGGGAGCCAGGACAGGGATGCGAGCGATCTCCCGGCAGGCATCCACACCGGGGTCGCCGTAGCATCCGACTATCGCCGCGTCGAATCCGTCGCGCTCGCCCTCCTGCACACGGCGAAGCAACCCCGGCACCGCCAGGTACTCCTCAGCGGAGGACTCGATGGAGAGCGGGCCCTGGTCCAGGTCGACGACGGTGATCTCGCAGCCCGGGACTGCCCACCCCTGCAAGATGCCCCTGCGGCGCTCGAGTTCCGCCGGCCCACGTGGGCCGCTCGAGACGGCACTCGGCATTATGTAAACGATACGCACAGCTCCACCTCCCTTATTCCTTTGGGTCGCGGCCGAGCTGTTCGCGGAAGGTCGAGCGCAGGCGCTCACGCAGATCGGAGCGGAGGAGGACGTCCGCGCCCGTCCAGCTCAGCAGGGTGGCGCCGAGGGCGATCCGCTCGTCGGCCAGGGGCGAGGCGGCCTCAATGGCGAACTGAGGGTTGTGGTTTGGGACCCCCTTCTCGCATATCGCCATGTAGGGGTGGATCGTCGGCACCAGCTGGCTGACGTCGCCGATATCGCTGGACCCCACGGCCCCCTCCTCGGGCGTGTCCCACGTGATCCCGAGGCCCACCATGTTCTCCCGCAGCGCCTCCACCAGTGCGCGATTGCTGACCCGTACCTTGTAACTGGTGCCCTTGTGCACCTCGGAGCGCGCGCCCGTGGCCATGGAGGCAGCCTGCACGATATCCAGGAACTTCTTCTCCAACTCCTCCAGGTAGTCCTGATCCCGGGAGCGCACCAGGAACTCGGCCAGGGTGTAGTCCGGGATAACATTGGGGGCATCGCCCCCTTTCAGGATGCAACCGTGCATCCGGCCGATCGGCTTCATCATCTGCCGGAAGGCGTTGACGCTGAAAAAGACCTGAAGCAGTGCATCCAGGGCGCTGATCCCCTTCTCCGGGGCCGCAGAGGCGTGAGAGGACTTGCCGAAAAACTCGATCTTCCAGTGAGAGACGGCCAGGGAGCCCCGATCGAGGAAGGTCTGGTCCCGCGGATGCATCATGATGGCGGCGTCCAGCCCCCGGAACAGACCGGCGTCGGCCATCAGCACCTTCCCTCCGCCGCCCTCCTCCGCCGGCGTGCCGAACACCTTGATGGTCCCCTCCAACTCCGGCAGGGCTTGCTTCAGAGCGATGCCCGCGCCCAGCGCCCAGACGGCGATCAGGTTGTGGCCACAGGCGTGGCCAACACCTCGCAGCGCGTCGTACTCGGCCAGGAGGCCCACCACGGGCTTTCCTTTCCCCCAGGTGCCGACGAAAGCCGTCTCAATGCCGGCCACGCCCCGTTCGACCGAGAATCCATTTCGCTCCAACTCGTCCGTCAGCAGCGCCGCGGCCCGATGCTCCTGAAAGCCGATCTCCGGGTTGTCGTGGATCTCGTGGCTGATCTCGATCAGCCTCGGGTGGAGCCCTTTCACCTCCTCAGCTATCTTATCCTTCACCTGTTCTAGCGTCGCCACAAGCACCTCTCCTTCTTTAGAAAAGCATAATCAGAAAAGCATAATCTGGGCATTCTGCCTCAGCCAACCGAATTGTCTGAGCACTACGGCATCAAGAAAGCTCCTTGACCAGCCGCTCAGCCTCGAGGGTCGCCCGATAGAGCGCGTCCACGATGCGATTGCGCTCCCGAACGGCTCGAGTCCGCAGGAAGCCGTACTTGTCGCTCGTCGGGTCCAGCTTCGCCAGCTGTCGGGCCGGCTGAAGCCCTGGCAGCAGGGGCAACTGCAGCGCCGGGTCCTGATCGTAGTCACCAGCCTGCGTGTATAGCACTGGGTTGACTATGCGGCCGATGCCCAGCATCCCCTCGTTTAGCGTTTTCACCTGCTCGGTCGAAACCGTCGCCCGGGCGGACTCGATCCTCGCCGCGGCGGACTCGAAGGCCCTCGCCTGCTCGAGGGCCGGCGCCAGGTCGAGATGCCCCCCCACAGCATCACCAATCTCGGCCAGCAGCGTCTCGAAGTCTCTGGCCGGGGTCACGTACTCGTAGGGCAGCACGTCGGCGGAGCAGACTCGGGACGCCAGGGTAAGGTACAGCTCAGTATCTGAGGCCAGAACATTGGCGTCGCCTTTGTCGATGGTGTCCTCGGGGCTGTGCCACCAGTAGCCGCCGCCCGAGCCGCCGACGTTGGCCCGGTCGGGGGAGTCCACAGGGATCATGCGGTAGGCTCCGAAGGATGGGATACCCACCCCCCAGAAAGACTGGTCGCCAGCCTTGAAGGGTCGCCGAATGTTCGGTTCCTGGCCGGTTACCTCCCGCATCAGGCGGTCCATGAACTTCTCGACCTCGCCGTGGTTGTAGCGGCAGTCCCAGACCTGGGCCCCTCGGACACCTGGGGAGTCGATACCCAGGTAGCCCACGCAGTTGCGGCGCAGGTCCTCGAATTCGTTGTCCGCGTACCAGGTGGAGCCCGCGTAGCGACCCTGGGAGTGGCCAGGCCACCAGGCAATGCGGACGCTACGTCGCAACCCCGCCCTGTTCCCGTTCAGCACTCGGGCCATCTCCAGGAGGCAGGCGTCGCCCGTCGCGTTGTCGGTAGTGCCGAAATACCAGGAGCAATGGTGGCCACCCACCAGGAGAAACCTCTCCGGCTCCTCGCTGCCCGCGATCTCCGCCACCGGCAGCAGCACTGGCCTCCATCCGATGTAAACCCTCGCTTTCAGCCGTACCCGTACTCTGCCATGCTCGCACAGGGCGCTCAACCTCTCTCCGTCAGAATGGGTCACAGAGATGGCTGGGATCTTAACCAATCGCTGGGCCGACTCGGGGGTCGGGGTGCCCCAGATGGAAGACACGATCATCTCGTGGATGACCTTCTCGTCCGAGGGCCAGATCTGGCAGTGGGCCAGGGCGCCGCCCTCCTGGGCGTTCTTCAAACCGTCGGGACCGCCAGAGCTGGTGAGTACGATCTTCCCGGCCAGGCTTCCCCTCTCGTAGCTGTCAGCCAGGGCTCGATGGGAGAAGATCATCTCCCCCTTCCCGGCCTCGATCCCTGAGTGGAGGTAGAGCAGCTCCGCCTCGATCCCCTCCTCCGGCGTGCCGGCCGCGAAGGCGCGGGGCCTGCAGGGTATGGACATGCCCACCGGCTCCAGGACCTCCAGCTCCGACTCAAGGGGATGGCTTATGAAAGCGTCGAATCGGTGAAGCTTCGTGGGCACGCCGTACTCGGCCAGCTTGCCAATTATGTAATCGACACCCGCCTTCTCGCCCTCGGTCCCGGCGAGGCGCTCGAAGTTCGAGAGCTTCTCGACGTGGGACCACGTTTCGGCGGTGTCTACCTGGGATCTGAGCTCCTTTTCGAGATCGGCCATTTGGATTCACCTTTCCTATTCCGGAGTCTGTATCAAGAGCCGGGAAGTCAGTCTCCGGATAGCAGCTCGTCGACCACACGGGAGAGGATCGACCTGGCCAGAATAATTGGCCTGTCCACGATCTCCCGAACGATGCCCCGCATCGGCTCGTCCATTCCCACGCAACTCATCCAGACCAGGTCCACGCCGCCGGCCTTCAGGTAGGCGGCGGCGTCCTGCGCGGCGGAGAGGCGTGCGTCGCCGAGGTAGGGAGACGCCGAAGTCACCACGGCCTCGATGCCTATTTGGGCGTACCGCTCCTTCTCTCGTTCCACCTGGCCGGCAGAGGGCTTGATAATGCCCAGACGTCGACCACGGGCCAGGCTGCCGACGATAGAGGGGAAAAGCCTGCCGGGGTTCACCACCAGCCTGGAGGATTTCAGATCGCTCCAGTCGGCACCGCACAGGACAACCACGAACTCCGAACCCTGCTCGAACAGGCTATCCACCACGACCTGCATGCGGGGCAGGATCTTGGAGTGGGATAGCAGGGTCGAGGAGCCGTCGAGCAGCCGCGCCACGATGCCCACCTCGCCGGGATCTGGCGCCAGGGCTCCGATCTGCTCCTGGTCGAGCCCGTCGAGGGCCCCCTTCTGGAGGGCTTCCACGGGCCTGGAGAATATCTGCAGCATAAAGGGGACGAGGTCGTCCCGGGGCGCCTGGCCTATGGTAGCCATACCGATTCGACGCATTGGTGCCTCCATGTCTACTCCCAGCGGTAGCCGGCTTATCGTAATACAGTTCATTTAAGCCCCTGGCTCACTCCGCGCCAACACCTCCACACGCCCTGGAATCGAGGCTTCAGCCGGACCAGGCGGACAGGAAGCAGGCATCGGGAGGACCGAGCCCAACCCGCTGAAGCGTCGATTCCAGGGTAGAGCCATCCCATCGACTCAGGCCGTCGCCACCTCCCGGGCCTGCCGCAGGCGCAGGAGCACCTTGTTGCGACCCCGGACGAGCTGGTTCAGCAAGAACCTCTGCTCGGCCAGTCCGTCGTACTTTGGGAGGTCCGCCGCAGGCGCGATCTCTGCGAAGGCTGGGATGTCGTAGGCCGGGTCATGCTCGAATATTTCCCTCTTAGCGTACCCTGTCGGGATAAGTATCCGGCCCAGCCTTAGCAGCGCCTCGTTCACTTTCCTTTGCTCGGCGCGGTCCCCGGAAGCAACCGCGCGAGCGGCTCGCGTATTGAACGCCGCCAGATCTGCCCGCAGCGCCGCCAACTCTTCCAAAACCGGCCCGAGGTCGAAGCGTCCGCTCGCCTCCTTCTGGTACTTCTGAACGATCTCCTGGGACTCGTCCACTGTCTTGACGAAGTCAAAGGGATAGACGTCGGCGTTCAGAGCTCGAAAAATCGTCGCCGCGTATACCTTGATGTCGCGCACCAGGATCTTCGGGTCGGCCGCTTCCAGGACGTCGCCCTCGGAGTGCCAGGCGCGAGAGTTGCCCCCGCTGCCGCCGACGGTGTACATGCCCATCTCCTTCTTGACGTCGACGGGGATGTTAGAGGAGAGCATGTAGAAGGAGGTGACGCCGATGTTGTTGAAGGAGTAGTCGCCGGCGCGGATCGGCCGGAGCCGCTTCGGCGTGATGCCCGTCGTGTCGACGATCGCGTCCCTACACAGGCTGTCAGCCTCGGCTGTCCACATCATCTCGTCGAACGCTGTGGCCCACTTCGCGCCCGGCGAGTCCATGTTGACCTGGGCCACGCAGTTCTTCTCGATGTCGAGGCCGAAGTTATCGGCGTACCAGGTCGATCCGGCATAGCGGCCGTGAGAATGGCCCGACCACCACGCGATGCGCAAGCTCCGTCGCAGCCTGTCCCGGTGCTGGTTGAACACCCGGGCCAGCTCCAGTTTGCCGGCGTTGCCCGTGGCGTTATCTGTGACCCCGTAGTGCCAGGAGTCCAGGTGGCCGTGAAGCAAGATGAACTTCTCCGGCTCCTCGCTTCCCCTTATCTCGGCGACCGGTATCGCCGCCTTCCTCCAGCGCTCGTCCAGCTCCGTGGTGATCCGCACCCTCAAGGGCCCCTTCGCGAGCAGCTGCTTCAGCTCCTCCCCGCCCGTGCGGTTCACATTGACGATGGGCGTGTGCGGCTTGCTCGCCAGGTTCTCCAGAGTCGGGATTCCCCAGATGGTCGTCGCCATCAGTTCGTGGATCACCTGGACATCGGGGTTGATGTAGATCTGCCCGACCGCACCCCGCCGCTCGTAGTCCTGGACCACCTTGGGCAGGGACATCCCCTCGGTGAGCACGATCTTGCCCCGGACATCGACGGCCGTGTCCTGGGCCGTGGAGAAGAAGAACTGGCTCACGTCGCCGGCCAGGTTTCCCGGGAGGTACACGACCTCGGCGTCGACGGTGCCGGATGCGGAGTAGGCGGGGGTCTTGGCCCGAATCTCCCTGCCGCCCGACACCTCCAGCCGCCCTGAGATCGGCAGGCTCACGTACAGCTCCGGCTCGTAGAGGGTGTAGGGGATGCCCAGCGCCTCCAGTCGACCCACCAGGTAGTCTATCGCCTTCCGCTCCTCCGGGGTTGCCGATAGCCTAACGATGTGAGAGAACCGCTCCACCAGCGCCCACGGCTCCTGGGCCGATATGGCGCCGAGGACCGACTGCTCCAGGTTGTCTTTCATCTGTGGCTCAGCCATGTTGATCCTCCGTTTCTCTCTGAGAGGTACTGGCCTATCTCTCGACCGATGCCAGCTCGTTGAAAACCGCCGCGCTCGTCCGTATCCCGCGCCAGAAAGCCTCCAGGCTCATGTTCTCATTGGGCGCGTGGTTGGTTTCGTCCGGGTTGCCGTAGGGTACGAAGACGACGGGCAGGCCGAGGGTCTTCGTGAATGGGTACATCGGCAGCGTCCCACCAGAGCTCGGCCTGATCAGTGGCTCGGCCTTCCAGGTCTCCCGAACGGCTCGGACTATCGCCTGTGCGGCCGGTGTCTCGCTGGAGCTTCGGGCCGGGGGCACCGCGCCGCCGACCTTACGCACTTCAACGCGAGGTGCTCGCTCCGCCACGTATTCGACGATCCGTCGGTACATCACGTCCGGGTCCTGGCCCTCGACGAGCCGGACGTCGATCTTCACCAGCGCCTTGCCAGGCAGCACGGTCTTCGTCCCCTCCCCGAGATAGCCGCTCCTGAAGCCGGCGATGTTGAGGGTGGGCTGGAACATCAACCCCTCGAAGTGCTTCTGAGCCTCGAGCCCCACCTCCAGCGGCAGTGCAAGGGAAGCTGTGAACTCCTCCCTAGTGAAAGGAAGGACGGCCATCAGCTGGCGCTCGTAGGGAGTTGGGGGCACGACCTCGTCGTAGAAGCCCGGGATCGTGACGTGTCCCTGAGTGTCCTTCATCGTTGCCAGAAGCTGGACCAGTGTCCAGGCCGGGTTGGGAACCACGTTGCCGAACTGCCCCGAGTGCAGATCTCGGTTCGCCCACTCGCACTCCAACTCGATGTACAGGAGGCCGCGGACGCCGAACTCGATGAGCGGCCGCCCGCTCGGGTCGTAGGCCCCATCGCTGCAGTAGAGCTGATCGGCCTTCAATCGCTCTCGGTTCGCTGCGACGAAGGCCGGCAGGCTGGGGCTCCCCATCTCCTCCTCGCCGTCAAAAAGGAACTTGTAGTTCAGGCGGGGTAGTGCGCCGATCACCCTCAGGGCCTCCACGGCGAAGAGTTGCGGCAGCAGTTGCCCCTTGTTATCGGCGCTGCCCCGGGCGTACACCCTCCCATTCCGCACTGTTGGCTCAAACGGGGGCGAGACCCAGGCCTCATAGGGCTCCGGCGGCTGGACGTCGTAGTGCCCGTAGACCAGCAGGGTGGGCGCTGCCGGATCTATGGTCAACTCCCCGTAGACGACCGGCAGGCCCGCCGTCGGGAGTACCTCCCCGTGAAGTCCCAGTTCCCCCATCACGTCACACAGGAGCCGAGCGCACTCCTCGACACCAAGTCGTTGGGCACTCACGCTCGGCTGCCGCAGCAAGCGAAAGTACAGATCCAGGTAGCGCTGCTCCTGGCTCTTCAGGTAGCGGTCGAGAGATTCCTCCCTGTCCATTTCTCCTGTCCTTCCTGCGCTGATCACTCAGCGGATAAGTCGTAGCGACGACCGCCCTTCATCACGAAGCCGACCCGCCTCAACGCCTCAATATCCTGCAGGGGATCCCCGCGCACCGCGACCAGGTCCGCCAGCTTGCCGGGTTCCACCGTTCCTACCCTATCCTCGATCCTGCACACCTGCGCTGCCCGCGACGTAATGGCCTGGATGGCATCCATCGGGTTTGCCCCGAACTCCACCACCTTAACTGCCTCGTACGGTAGCAAGCCGTGCATCGAGTCGGTGCCCAGCGCCCATTTGACCCCGGACTGCACGATGTGGCTCCAGTTCTTGCGCGCGACCTCTCGACCCGCCAGCACCTTCTCCCGAATGGCGGCGATGTGGAAGTCGGCTTTCTCGATGCCCTCGGGGTGGTACAGAATGGCGAAGGTGCCTACCAGCCAGGCCCCTTTAGAGATGGCGAGATCCACTTCCTCGGAGGTTGCAAGGGCTGCGTGCTCGATGGTACGAACTCCCAGCTCCAGGCACCGTCGCATCCCCAGGCCCCCATGCGCATGGGCCGCAGCGTAGGTCCCGCCTCGCTCAGCCTCCTCGACGATAGTGGCGATCTCGGCGTCGCTGTAGCTGACCCTGTCGACGCCTACCTTGCTGGACATGCCGCCGGTCGCGAACAGCTTCAAGAAGTCCGCGCCTGCCTTCAGATTCTCTCGTGCGCGTTGGCGTATGGCGTCGGGCCCATCCGTGAAGGTGAGGGCACCGCCGTGGCCGTTGGTCGCGGTCAGAGGGCGGGTGGAGATTATCAGCCTGGGCCCGGGTATCTGTCCCGCCTCAATGGCCTGGCGCGCTTCCACGTCCAGGAAGTGCTCTTCCCCCATGATCCGCGCCGTAGTGACACCCGAATTGAGCATCCGGCGGGTGTTGCCCACCACCCGAAAGAGCTGACGGGTGGCGGGCTCCATCATCTGGCCGGACTGGTTGCCCAATCCCGGAATAATCGAGAGATGAGTGTGGGCATCGATGAAACCTGGCAGCAAGGCGTGGCCTTCGAAATCGATGACCTCCGCCTGGGCGGGAACGGCAACCTGGGCCGACGGACCCGCGGCCAGGATCAGGTCACCCTCCACCAGCACCACGGCGTCCTCGACGGCCTGGCCGCCGCGGCCGTCAATCAGACGCCCAGCCCGAATCGCTGTAATCATCGCGAACCTCCTTGATCCTTGGTCTGTTAAGTGCTGAAATGCCTCACCGATCGATCCTCTTGCGCGTTTCCCGCGAGAAGCCGGCGGCAGGTGCTTCGGCAGCCAGCCGCTGCCTCCCGCCGAACAGGAATGGGATACGGAGTACGGCCGTGATCAGGGCCAGCCCCCACACGGCGACGAACGTCCCGGTCATCTCCAGGGTGTAGCCGAAGAGAGGCCCGGAGAGTGACGAGGCTACTTGCCCGATGGTGATGGCAACGGATACCGCCAGCCCGGCTCCAGCCGCGGCGAAGCTCTCTCCCACATAGATCACGAAGACGGGTATGGAAAAGGCCGTGCTCACCCCCGCGAGAAAGGCTGTCACCAGCAGTACCGTGGAGTCTCGGCTGATCGCTAGCACGGCGAGACAAGCCGCCATGAGTAGGGCACCTGCCAGTAGCACCGGGGGACGGCTGCGCATGCGGTCAGAGATCACGCCGGCCAGGGGAGAGAAGAGGGAGAGCGACACATTGACCAGGGCACCTACGAGTCCGGCCTGGACCGCCGTGTAGCCAAAGTCGACGCGGGCGAACGTGGGCAGCCAGCCCGAGATCGCGTATATTGCCAGCATCCCCAGGAATTGGAAGGCGATCAGGTCCCAGAAGCGGCTGCTGCGCAGCAGTAGCCGGAGCTCACCATGTGCGTTGGGAGACGCGACCGGGCGAGTCGGCGGTAGCCCGAGGAAGATGCCTCCCAGTACCAGCACTCCAAAGAGCGGCAGCGCAAGGAAGGCCCGCGTGAGGTCCCACTGGCCTGCCAGGAAGGGCAGGAGGGTGAGAGCCAGGATCTGACCGGCCCCCGCTCCCATCTCGAGGAAGCCCATCACCGTGCCGCGCCTCGCCTTCGGGAAATTGGCGACCACGAAGCGCACGGATGGGACGTAGATCAGGGCGCCCGCGAGGCCCAGGACCATTCGCGCGGCGATGGCGATGGGATAGCTGGTGGCCGTGGCAAACACAACCGAGGCGGCGACGCTCAGGGCAGCCCCAACGGCTACCAGCTTGCGAGCGTCGATCCGGTCGGCCAGCATCCCCGCGGGGATGTTGCACAGGGCGTAGGCGATCAGGTAGGCGCCGAACAGGTAGCCGACCCCGACGTAGTCTACCGCCAGCCTCACCCTGAGCTCCTCGTATAAGGCCACAGGAGCCATCCGCTGAGCGTTGTGCAGCGCCAGCAGGGAGCAAAGCACGGTGACCGTAGCCCAGGTTGGCACTGTCGAGTCCCTCACGCCCTGGCGATCAGCTCGGGCCAGGAGGCCAGGAAGAGGGCCGTTACCTTCGTCCGCTCGGCCAGGGTTGGCACGACCATGAACTCACGATCGCTGTGCGCTTCGCTTCCCTGAGGACCCATTCCATCAAGAGTAGGTGCGAACTGCGACGCATGGTTGCCGTCCGAGCCGCCACCGGTGGCGATGCCCTCGAGATCCAGGTCGAGGCTCCGTCCAATGGCCTGAAGCGCCTCGAACTGTCTGCGTGCCTCCGGTGTCTGAGTCATGGGCGGAAAGGTGATTCCTCCCGTCAGCAAGGCCGTGGTGTCGGGGACTGTGCTCTTTGCAGCGATCTCCTGCATCCTGGCGTCCACTCGCTTCGCCTCTTCCAGGTTCGGAACCCGGATGTCGATCTCGGCGTAAGCCTCCGCGGCGACCACGTTCGACCGCTCGCCGCCTCGAACCAGGCCAACGTTGAGGGTGGTGCCGCTGCCGAAGTTGGTCAGGGTGTGGATGTCCAGGATCTTGTGGGCCATTTCCTCGATGGCGCTGCGGCCGTTCTCGGGTTGGGCACCGGCGTGCGCAGCCCTTCCCTTCACGGTCAGGAGGTATTTCCCAACCCCTTTGCGCCGCACTACGTACTCCCCGCCGGGGCGAGCAGGTTCGAACACGCACACCGTCCGCGCCTGGCGGGCTTCTGCCTGAATCAGCGGCGTGGAAGTGGGAGAAAGAACCTCCTCGTCGCTGTTGAAGATCACGGTCATCGATATGGTGTCGAAAGAGGGTTTGCCGGTGGCTTTCAGCGCCTCCAGAGCGTACAGGAGGCTAACCAACCCGCCCTTCATGTCGACTACTCCAGGCCCGTAGGCCCGATTCCTCTCCAGCCGGAAGGGGCGCCTGGCCGCCTCGCCAGCCTGAAACACCGTGTCCATGTGGCCGATGAACAGGATCCGCTGATCGCCGCTACCCTGCTTGCGGCCGATCAAGTGGTCGCCGTACTGGGTCTGAGGCACGCGCTCAACGGCGAAGCCGAGAGAGGCGAGCCGTTCGGCCAGGACCGCGCCGAGCCGGTTGACTTCAGCCTTGTCCAGGGTGCCGGAGTCCATGTTGACAATCTGCTCCAGGAGGGAGAGCATCTCCTGCTTTTTGCCGTCGATGTATGCGACAAGATCGCTCAAGGATATCCGCCTCCTATAGGTTGATCGCTACTAAACCAAAGCCAGGATGAAACCCGCGGGGTCTCGGGGATCACGGCGCGCCAGCTCAGTACTACGGGCCAAAGACCCCGCGGGTTTGGTCGCCGCTTTACTTTAGACGACCAAACTGATCCTTACTTGTAGGGGCGGGGCGCTGTACCCGCCCGCCTGGTTTGCGGGCCGGCAGAGCCTACGGCCCCTACAGGTCAAGTCTTTCGTGGTCTAGCGCTAGCGCACGATGATGTCGGGCCCGTAGATCTGCCGGCGCAGTGTCTCCAGTTCCTCCACGTTGCTCATCGACCGTTGGCGCTCGCCGCGCTCCAGTTCCTTAATGATAGAAACCAGCCTTTCGTTCAGCGGCATGGCGATGTCCTTCTTCTTCCCTTGCTCGATCACCCACCCGGTGAGGTAGTCGGTCTCCGTGGGACGATGTCGCACCGCCAGGTCCCGCCACACGCCGGAGTACTGCTTGACCAGCGGGCGGAGGAAGGCCGCGAACCGGTCTAGCATTGCCCGAGCTTCCGCGACCTCAGCCTCGGTGCGCGGGAGCATCTTGGTTGCGTCAAAGCCGTCAAAGCTCTGGAGCTTAATCCCATACGCCTGTGACACACGGAGCCCCTCGCCACAAAGCGCGATCAACAGGGGCTGGACTTCTGGGTTTCCCACGAAGGCGCTCATGGTCTCGTCGGTGGCCGCCTCCAGGGTGAGCACCGAGGAATCGATCATCTTCGCCCACAGGCACCCGTAGACGTTGTCGGTGACGTTGATCGTCATCATGGGGGAGAGCAGTTTCTGCAGGCTATAGAGGCGGTCGGTCATGCGGCCGTCGAGTTCCCCCAGGTAGATGGCCCCCGGGCCACCATGCTCGACGTGGCCAGGCGCCTGCCAGTCGGCGTTGAAGTTGATGAAGGCGCCGACCACCTTTTCGGCGCCAATCCTCGCGGCTATCTTCGGTTCGTTCATGCCATTCTGAAAGGACACGACTACCGTCTCCGGTCCCACCTGAGGCGCGAGGAAGTCCAGAGCTGCCTCGGTGTCCTGGCTTTTCACCGCCAGGAAAGTCAGCCCCAGGGGTCCTTTCAGGTCCTGGGGCAGGCACGCTCTCACCTTCGCGGTGAAGTTTGCGTAGCCGGTGATCTTCATCCCATCACGGTTCAGGGCCTCCACGTGCTCAGGCACCCTGTCCACGAACAGCACGTCTTCCCCGGCCTTTGCCAGGTAGGCCCCTGTCAGTCCGCCGATGGCGCCAGCACCATAGACCGTGACTCCCATGGCTCTCCTCCCGAGACTATCAGTATTAGATTAAAGCCGGAGCCCGCTCCTCCGAGCGCGGTCGGCGCGGGCTCCGGCTATCTGCTGAGGGGCAGAGAGAAGCGCCCTGCCAGAGCGCCGCCGTCCACCTCCAGGACCTCGCCGGTTATGTATTCAGCGTCGTCCGAGGCCAAAAACAGGACCGCCCGCGCGATCTCGCTGGGCTGGCCCATTCGACCCCACGGGATCGTCTTGATCAAGGCACTCCTGTAGGCTTCGCTCGCACCCGGGTGGGGTCCGACGTCGATCAGTCCGGGCGATACCGAGTTGACGTTGATCCCATGCTCGGCTAACTCCAGTGCCAACACCTTCGTGAGCATCACCACACCCGCCTTGGAGGAGCAGTAGTGGGCCGCGCCCAGACGGGCGGATTTGTAGGCGCCCGAGGATATGTTGATGATCTTTCCGCCCTCGCCCCGCTCGATCATATGCCTCGCGACGGCCCGGCACATCAGAAAGGGACCGCGCAGGTTGGTCTCGATCACAGCGTCCCACTCCTCCGCGCCCATCTGAACCACTGGACAGTTTGGATAGATGCCGGCGTTGTTGACCAGGATGTTGAGGGCCCCGAAGCGCCGCAGGGTCTCGCTTACCAGTGCCTCCACCTGGTCCTCGCGGCGAACGTCGGCCACCAGTGTCTCGACGTGGCCGCCGGCCGGGGACTCAAGCAACGCCGTGCTTTCCTGAAGGCGACTGGCGTCCATGTCACTGGCCATTACGTTGGCGCCAGCTTGGGCAAAGGCGGCCGCGATGCCCCGGCCGATCCCCGCCCCGACGCCGGTCACCAGAACGTTTCGGTTGCGAAATTCCATCGCTTTCCCTCCCCAACAGGAGGCCTCTTAGTTCTGCCGCAGAGCACACCCTCACCCCGTGACGCTGCGCCAGCTCGCGTCACGGGGTGAGGGTCGGGTACAGAACTAAGAGACCCTGCTTTCTATTCATGGACTCCTAAGTGGTGCATCCGGCAAGTCTAGGCAACTTTCGCCAACTGTGCGATGCCTGGCTGGCGACGTGGCCGATGGCGCCGTCGCTGACCCCATATGAAAGGATGTCGA
>JAJYKO010000962.1 GCA_021788565.1 Chloroflexota bacterium | reverse complement strand
ACCCCACTCAGGCCCTCTTCTCCGGCTTCCTGTTCAAGGACGGGAAGTACGCCTGGCAGCGAAACATCAGCGGCGGTATGCAGTGCCAACAATAGTCTGACTCGGGCTGGTCCTGCCCTGGCGACGCAGGCTTGCCGTCGCCAGGGCAACTTCTTGGAGGTCGGCCTTCTATGACACAGACAGAACTTCTTATCCAACTCTCCATCAATGCCGTCACGATCGGCTCCTACCTGGCACTCATCGCCCTCGGTTACACGATGGTCTACGGTATCGTCGAGCTGATCAACTTCGCCCACGGCGATGTGTACATGTTGGGCTTCATGATCTCCCTTACCTTCCTGGGCTTCATCGGCGTCAGGGGCACCCTAGAGGGCTGGCAGCTGTGGGCCGTGCTGATCGGAGTTATGCTTGCCACGATGCTCTGCACCGGGCTGATCAATATGGCCATAGATCGCATCGCCTACAAACCGCTGCGCCGGGCGCCGAGGCTGGCGCCGCTGATCACTGCGGTGGGCATGTCTTTCATGCTCGAGAATCTGGGAATGATCTGGAAGGGCTCCTCACAGATCCTGTACCCCAACTTCTTTCCTGCCATCGACATCCCTAACGATGTGTTTGGCATGAAGACGCAGGTGCTCTTCACCACCAAGGACGTTCTGCTCATTGGCATCACGGTGCCCTTGATGATCATCCTAACGCTTTTCATCAAGTACACGAAGACCGGAAAGGCGATGCGTGCAACTGCCCAGGATCGTGAGGCGGCCGCGCTCATGGGTGTTAACGCGGAGAACGTGATCCGCAACACCTTCTTCATCGGCGGTGCCCTCGCGGGGGCGGCCGGAATGGTAGTAGGCATGTACCTGAACACGGGACGCTACCTGATGGGTTTCGACGCGGGCTTGATGGCCTTCACATCGGCGGTCCTAGGGGGGATTGGCAACGTCACCGGGGCGATGCTCGGCGGCTACGTGATCGGGTTGATCGGTGCCACGAGCGACCAGTACCTCTCGTCCGAGTGGACGCGGCTCATCATCTTCGCCGTCCTGGTCCTGGTGCTGGTCTTCAGACCATCCGGGTTGCTGGGCGACCAGACGCCGGACAAGACGTGAGGAGGACCGACAGATGGCGGGAGTTTGGCGATCGGTGACTGCACCCTGGCAGTCGCTGCCCGAGAGGCAGCGCACCGTCATTACCTGGACGGTGGGTATCGTGGCTCTCCTGATCCTTCCGGTGATCGACAGGGTACTGAAGCTGCAGTTCCTCAACGAATTCAACGACGTGCTGGTGCTGGTAGTCCTGGCGCTGGGACTAAATATCGTGGTTGGATATGCCGGACTGCTCAATTTCGGCTACGCGGCTTTCTTTGCGATAGGCGCATATACCACGGGCATTCTCACCTGGCCAGCGCATGGCCTGGTGTTGAACTTCTGGATTGTCATCTGGGTAGCGGTGGTCGTGACCGCGCTGATGGGTGTGGTTATCGCCACCCCCACGTTGCGTCTTCGGGGCGATTACATTGCGATCGTCACCCTGGCTTTCGGCCAGATAGTGCCCCTTCTCATGCGCAACCTCGGCGACGTCAGCCTCTCCATCGGTCCGTGGTCGCTGCTCAAGCACGGCAACCTGACAAACGGCGTGCAGGGGCTAAACCCTGTGGGGCGTCCATGGATAGGAGGCTTCGAGTTCGGTTTTGACCCCGCTCCCTGGTACTACCTGATTCTGCTCATCGCGGCGCTGGTAATTTTCGCGAACTACCGGCTGGAGAATTCTCGGCTCGGGCGCGCATGGATGGCGCTACGGGAGGACGAAACCGCCGCTGACTGCTGTGGCGTCGACCCCGTGAGAACCAAGCTCCTCGCCTTTGCCCTCGGGGCCTGCTTCTCCGGTTTCTCGGGTGCCTTCTACGCGGCGAAACTGCAGGCGATCTTCCCCGAGCTTTTCAACTTCAACCTATCCGTCATGATCCTTTGCATGGTGATCCTCGGGGGCATGGGCAACATCAAAGGAGTCGTGATCGGCGGCCTGCTGATCCAACTTTTCGACCGAGTCGTCCTGACGCAATCGACCCTCGCCGTCCACAACATCGGCCAGGCCCTCAACATCGCGGCCCTGAGGGCAGTGGACCTCGGCCTCTGGAGGTGGTTCTTCTTTGGTCTGGCTATGGTGGTCGTCATGCTGATCAGGCCGGAGGGCCTCTTCCCCAGCACGGCGGGTCGCAGACAGCTGCACGCGGGGGAGGGTGAGGCTCTAATCCAGGAGAACGGGATGCCCACTTCCCCAGCTGCAACACCGGCGAGCGATCAGTAATAGAGGATAGCGGAGGAGACGCCTATGGCGGCGCTCTTGGAAGCAACGAAGGTCACGAAGCGCTTCGGGGGCCTGGTGGCGGTCAACGAACTCGATCTCACCATCGAAAAGGGGATGATCGCGGCCATTATCGGGCCTAACGGCGCGGGCAAAAGCACCTTCTTTAACATGGTCTCCGGACTTTACAAGCCCACCTCTGGCCGGCTGATCTTCGATGGCAAGGAGCTTGGCGGCCTGCGCCCCAATCGCGTCGCTGCCCTCGGGGTGGGACGTACCTTCCAGAACATACGACTCTTCGGCAACATGACCGCTCAGGAAAACGTGCTCGTGGGCATGAACTGCCGTCTGAAAGCTGGCTGGCTCGGGGCATTGCTTCGTCCCCCATCGGTAGTGTCGGAAGAGGAACGGGCGCGGAAACGCGCCGATGAGCTTCTGGCATACGTAGGTCTGGGCGCCATGGGTCAGTTCCTGGCCAAGAACCTCCCATACGGCTCCCAGCGGCGACTGGAGATCGCCAGGGCGCTAGCGAGCGATCCCAAGCTTCTGCAGCTGGACGAGCCGACCGCGGGGATGAACCCCCAGGAATCCACGGAGGCGATGACGCTGATCAGACGCGTGCGCGACGAACTCGGCGTCACCATACTGTTGATCGAGCACGACATGAAGGTCGTGATGGGCATCTCCGAGCGGATCACCGTGCTTGATTACGGCGCCAAGATCGCCGAGGGTACGCCGGACGAGGTACGAGCCAATCCGAAGGTCGTGGAGGCTTACCTGGGCAAAGGGGGGGCGAATCTCAACCTG
>JAJYKO010000961.1 GCA_021788565.1 Chloroflexota bacterium | reverse complement strand
AACTATGGCAACACCGCGGACTCCGTCCACCACCGCTTTCACTCGCGAGTTGTGGGAGACCATTGTCCCGATCTATCGCGCCATCCTGGATCATCCCTTCCTCAACGGGCTGGTGGACGGGAGCCTGCCCGAAGAGAGCTTCCGGTTCTACGTAACCCAGGATAGCCTCTACCTCAGGGATTACGCCCGCTGCCTCGCCGCGGCCGCCGTGAGAGCGCCCGAGGACCGCTGGCGGGAGATGTTCCTGGCCCACGCAACAAACGCCCTGGCGGTGGAGCGGCTGCTGCACGAAGGCTTCTTTGTGGCCTGGGGCATGAGCCCCGAGGCGGTGCAGACAGCGCCGATGGCTCCCACCAACCTCGCCTACTCGTCCTACCTGGCACGGGTGGCCCACTTTGACTCCTTCGAGGAGCTGCTGGGCGCGGTGCTGCCCTGCTACTGGATCTACTGGGAGGTGGGCAAGGACTTGGAGACTCGCAGATCAGGCAACCCCCTCTACCAGCGCTGGATCGACACCTACGCCTCGGAGGAGTTCGCGACGGCGGTGCGACAGGTGCTGGCCGCCGTGGACGAGGTCGCGGTCGACCTATCTCCCTCCCGCCGCGAGCAGGTCAGGGACCATTTCGTGACTGCCAGCCGCTTCGAGTGGATGTTCTGGGACGCCGCCTACCGGCTGGAAGCCTGGCCGGTATAGGACCACGGTCGGGGCGGTTCACGGTTCGGGCGCGGCGCGGGAGAGGGCGAGACGCCCGCTGAGCCACCACATCGGCGGGAAACAAGTGGCCCAGCAGGTTGTGAGACGAGCACCATAGGGCGGGAGGCCCGGCTCTCCCGCCACCCCGTCCTATCGGTCCTATTCGTCCTATTGGTCCTATCGGTCCTACCCGCGCCAGGCACCGCAAGGCTCTCTCGCCGTTGATGAGCGAAGCCCGGCCTGCTAGACTTCGCCTATCCGGGCTGACCAGCCAGGCGGCACCTCGCTTCTGGTACTCGCAGCAGATGGGGCCAATTGCGCCGCGTTTTACGAACACGCTGGAGGCAGAATGACCGGCAATAACGGCGTGCCCGGCCGCATGTGGGCCGCGTGGATCGACGACCTCGGCCCGGCGGAGAACATTCGCTACGGCGAGCTCCCCGTCCCAACTCCCGGCCCAACCGACGTGCTGGTTAAGGTCGCGGTCGTGGCGGTGAACCCAGTCGACATCTTCGTCCGCTCTGGCGCCTACCGTACCCCGACGCCGTTCCCGTTCATCATAGGCCGCGATCTCGTCGGCACGGTGACGGCCACCGGGCCAGGGGCGGCCGAGTTCGCGATCGGCGAGCCGGTGTGGTGCAACAGCTTAGGTCACGGCGGCCGGCAGGGCGCCGCCGCCGAGTACGCGGAGGTCCCGGCCGATCGACTGTACCGGCTCCCCGATGGCGTCAACCTTGATCAGGCGGTCGCGGTCTTGCACCCCGCGGCCACCGCCCATCTCGCGCTCGGCGTGCACGCCGGATTGCTGGCCGGAGAGACCGTCTACATCGCCGGTGGCGCGGGGAACGTGGGCAGCGCCGCCATTGTCCTTGCCAACCGCGCCGGCGCCCGCGTCATCGCCAGCGCCCGCGCAGCAGACCTTGCCTACTGCCGGTCTCTCGGCGCCGAGATCGCGCTGGACTACCGCGCCGACGACCTCGCCCGGCAACTGCACGACGCCGCCCCGGATGGGGTGAACGTGCACCTGGACACATCTGGGCACCACGACCTGGGCCTGGCCACGCAGATGCTCGCCCCGCGTGGCCGTCTCGTGCTCATGTCTGGTATCAGCGCACACCCGGAGCTGCCCGTCGGCCCGCTATACACCCGCGACTGCCGCATCGTCGGGTTCGCCATCAGCAACGCCCGCGTCTCCGAGCTCGCCGACGCCGCAAACCGCATCAACCAGCTACTCTCGGTCCACGCGCTCGCACCTCGTAACATCGAAGTGCTTCCGCTTGCTGCCGCCCTCGACGCCCATCGCCGTCTGGAATCCGGCCAGGTGCGCGGCACGCGGCTCGTTTTGCACCCATGACCCGCGGGCCACCTCGAGTACGGCGAGCCACCGCGGTCGCGCCGAAAGGTAAGGCTGTATCTTGGGCTCGCCTACCTATCCTGCAGGTACTCGGCTATTGAGAGCCCGAGTTGGTGGCAAGCCTCCAGGTCGGCATCTCCCGGCACGAACTTCACCCGCAGGTCCTCCTTCACCATTTCGACCCCTATGGCCGTCAGATACTCGCGCACCTGCCCGATGCTCTCGCCGCTCCAGCCGTAGGACCCGAAAGCCGCGCCGATCAACCCCTTCGGCTTGAGTCCCTTCAGGTAGGTGAGCACGTCGGCCATGGGCGGAAGGAGATTGCCATTGAGAGTTGAGGAGCCTACCACCAGCGCACCAGCGTTCAGAAGCTCCGTAACCACGTCGCTCCGATTGCTCACCTTCAGCGACATCAACTTTACGCTCGCCCCACCACGCATGAGGCCGTCGGCTATGCTGTGAGCCATCGTAGCGGTGCTTCCCCACATCGTGTCGTACACCACCACCGCCTTGTTCGTGGGCTTCGCGGAGGACCACTTAGCGTACAGCGACAGGATCTGGCTGAGGTCATCACGCCAGATCGGCCCGTGGTCGGGAGCGATAATCTTGATCGATGACAGGGTGGGGGAGAGCTTTGCCATGGTCCTGCTCACCACGTTAGAGAGGGGCATCATGATGTTGGCGTAGTATTTCACTGCCTGATGTTCCCACCCATCCACCTTGTCCGCGAAACGCTCGCTGGAGGCGAGGTGCATGCCGAACGCGTCGTTGGAGAAGAGCACCCCGTCCTCGCTGAGAAGCGACCACATGCTATCCGGCCAGTGCATCATGCGCGTCTCGGTGAAGGAGAGCGTCATGTTCCCGAGGCTAAGCGTCTCTCCATCCTTGACCGCCGTCACCGGAACGCTCACCGCAAAGTGGTCGGAGAGATTCTTGACTCCCAGCGCGGAGGCGAACACCCTCTCGGGGTTCACCGCCTGGATAACATCCGGAAGGCAGCCAGAGTGATCCATCTCCGAGTGATTGGAAACGATATAGTCGATCTTTGCCGGGTCCACTACCGAG
>JAJYKO010000960.1 GCA_021788565.1 Chloroflexota bacterium | reverse complement strand
CAGCTCCGTGCCTGACACGGGCTTGGCAGAAGAGTCTAGAATATCGAGTAGTTGCCCTCGGCGCTCATCGCTCAACGCTGGCCTCCCGGGCAGGCTTCCGTCATTATGAAGCCGCCCGGGGAAGGCTAACTCAAGCGATATGTCTTGTCAATTGTCTTGACAGTACGACAGCCGGGGGGGGGCTGCCCCAAGAGCGGGCAAGCCGGCCGATCTCGCCCATTGTGGCGGCATGGAAACGGACGATCAGCCAATGGACGTGGCAGCCTACGTCGTCAAGCAGCCCAGACCACACCATCAGGGTCAGTAGACATCATACCCTGAACAGCTGCCAGATCCGAGGGATCTTGATCCCGATGGCCTGCTGAAGACACAACTCGTGGCAGGTGAAACAGCTGATGCATTTCTTCTGGTCGATGTGTGCCTTCTTGTCAACGACGGCTACTGCCTTGGCCGGACAGCTCTGGGCGCATGTCTGGCAACCATTGCACTTGTCTGTCAGGACGAAGGGTGCGGGGGACCCGGCTATATGCCTCCCCGCAAAATCCCACACCCGTTCAGGTACCCAGGAGTGCGCCAGCAGACGGTAGGGCATGGGATAGGTGAAGGGACGAGTACGGCGACGCGCATCCTCAAGGGGCACCCCCGCGACCTCGATCTCATCCAGCGAGGCCGCACCAACCCCCAGCCTGCGGGCGGCAGCGAAGGTGGGGACCCAGCGGGGATCGATACCGCCGACGGCGCACATGACCGCGTCCAGAGCCACCCCATCACGGCTGGCCG
Organism: Chloroflexota bacterium; assembly: GCA_021788565.1. Next base: position 2,336 of record JAJYKO010000960.1, on the reverse strand, counting down.
CCACCAGGCCCACCTGCCGCACCTGCCCGGCCGTTGGCCCGTCGCCGTCCATGCCCTGGATGGCGTCCATGATGGCTAGGTGAGGCGGGGCTGCCGCGTAGATATCCGTCAGAGCCTCCCCGAACCGCTCGTGTTCAGGGAAGCGACGATGCAGCTCGGACTTGCGGCCGCCCGGAAGAGTGCCCAAATGGTTCTTCACGGCGCCAGTGAAGAGCGTCAGCGTGTGAGTCTTCATCTTGGGCAGGGTTATCAAGACATCCGCTTCCAGCACGGGCTTGCCGAGGTGCACGGTTCCCATCGCAAGCCCGCCCCCAACAACGTCTTCGCCTCCAGTCTCGTCGTAGTTCAGCACTGCCGCCTGCTGATCCTGGGCCGCTTGAGCGATGCCCGAAACCCGGAGGACAGCACGCGTGCGGTGATAACCCGAGCCCCCCGCGCTTCCACCCACGGCAGGCACCCCCCCGGCCTCGCAAACCAGCCTGCAGACCGCCGCAACGAGGCTTGGGTGTGTGCAAACTGCGTCTTCCGGGGGGCGAGCGGAGATCAGGTTCACCTGCAGCAACGCCCGCTGACCCGTCCGCACGAACGCCCTCATACCCCCCATCGGCTCCAGAGCCTGCTTGACCGCCCCATATACGCGTTCGGATTCGTAGTCCGCACAATCGACGAGCGAGACGACGTCCTTCATCTCTTTACGACCTCCCTCGCAACCTCCATCAAGCGGTGACCTGGAAGGCTTCCGTCGAAATCCAAACTACCTATCACCCTCTGCTTCTCCGGGGAAATTCGCAGGCCATTCGGTATGACCCTTCCCGGCGCCACGACGCAGCCACTACCTAGGTATGCTCCATGGCCGAGACACGAGCCCACGAAAGCGTTGCCCGTGTCCACCTTCACGCCGTTCTTTATCACCGTGACAGGTTTCCCATCGAAGCGGAAGTCGGCGAAGGTGACGCCGTCACCAACGAAGGTATCCCTCCCGCACACGCTCACGTTCAGGAATCTGCTGTTGACCAATGCCCGGGGATAGATAACGCTATATTGAATAGTACAGCCATTGATGATCGTACAATTCCCCCCAACTACCGAGAGTTCAAGGGTGACGTTGCTTCCAATGAAGGTGCCGGCGCCAACCAGACACTCTCGGACGATGGCGCCTGCTCCGACACGAACGTTGTCTCCGATTTGGCTACCCTCGACGTAGGCAGTGGGATGAATGTCGCAGTGATGCCCGATCCGATTGGTCTGACGAAGCACCTTCCACTGGTTGAAAGAACCGGCCTTGATTGCTAGGCCTAACAGTTTCAATTTCGACGCCTTCTTCAGGCTGGCGCCATTCGCCAGGAGCCCCAACATGTTGGCCGCCCACAGATTGGTCCAATGATCGATGCTGACGATCTCCAGATCGCTCAGGGGGATCCGGTACTCGCGACCGCCGAAGATGTGTTCCGGCATCGGGAGAAACTCGAAGAATCGGTCTGGGTCGATTACGACGGGAAGGGAAGGGCCCCTTAGCTCCTCCTTCGGCTGATATGTGAGGCCGTACTCAACTCGGTCGGCGTAGACCCGCACATCCTGGGTGGCGACTACGCTTCTAAGCGTAGAAACGCCGGGCTTGAGAGCACACACGGTGGTAGCACACGCTTTTCGAGATCTGGAGATAAACGCCGAAAGCAATTCAGGCGTGAAATAGAGGGCGTCCTCAAACAGAATGTGCTCGTCGGGGTCTTTGACCAGGGATGCGTCGTTCGTGACCTCCAGCAAGAGCCCCAAGTCTTTCAGCGCTCTTTCCTGCAGGTCGGATAGCTCTTTGTTCAAGACAAGGCATGCCCCGGGATGCTCGCCGAAGGGTTCGATCGTCTTGTTGGTCCGCACCATGTACGCTTTCATGGCGTCCCCGGGGACCTGAGAACGCAACAGCCGGGGGCAATTGCCCCCGACTGGCAAGCTAACCGCGTCATCATCTTCAAGCCGCGTGAACCTGTGCAACAAGCTGGGACAGCCATCATTGCTACCCCATCCATCCTCGAAAGAGAGATCCCTGGAGAAGAACCTTCCACTCCCAACGAAGAGCCAACTTCCCGAAGGGTGCTACGTGGAAACAACCGACGCTAACATCTGTTCATACATAACATGATACATCATCCCTTACGGCTGTCAAGGTACATCGTCGCTTGTGCTGCTCAGCGCTCGACGAGGACCGGCAGGATAAGAGTGAAAGTGGTGCCCTCTCCCGGCGCGCTCTCCACTCGGATCTCCCCACCGTGGGCCTCCACCAGGCCCTTGACTATGTATAGTCCCAGCCCCAGCCCTTCTTTTCCGCCCGTTGCCCTGGC
>JAJYKO010000959.1 GCA_021788565.1 Chloroflexota bacterium | reverse complement strand
GGCCCTGCCGGCCCGTCCATCTCACCGCCGCGCGTGGTTGGCGGCTTGCTGTGCGGCCGCGACGGCGAGGGCGTCGCACCGTTCGTTCTCGGGGTGGTTGGCATGCCCCCGCACCCAGCTCCAGGTGACCTCGCGGCCCTGAGACAGACTGTGCAGCTCCTCCCATAGCTCCCGGTTCTTCACAGCGTCGCCGGTCCGCGTCTTCCATCCATTGCGAAGCCACCCCTTCATCCAGCTGTTCATCCCCTTAACGAGGTACTCGCTGTCTGAGATGACGGTGATCTGTGTGGCTCCTAAGGAGACCGCTGCCCTCAGCCCCTCGACGGCACCGGTCATCTCCATCTCGTTGTTGGTTGTCCTGGCCTTTCCAGCCGATAGCACCTTCTCCGGGTGTCCTGGTACCCTCACGATGGCTCCGTAGCCGCCGGGACCCGGGTTGCCGATGCAGGCACCGTCACTGTAGACGGTGGCAACCGCAGATGAGGGGTTCTGAGTTCTGAGTTCTGGGTTCTGACTGGAGTCCTGAGTTCTGGGTCCTGAGTCACGGGTGGCAGACTGATGACTGATGACTGATGACTCATGACTGATGGTTGACGGCTGACGGCTGACGGCGGATGCCTGATCTCCGTTCTGGCCGGCGAGCCACAGTCTGGTCCGCAGCTCAGCCTCGATGCGGGCGAGTTGCTCCTGGGTCTCGTGCGGGACGGCCGCGCCGGTGGCCTGGGCGGCTCCGAGGGCTTTGCACAGCTGGCGGTACCGGGTCAGCAGCTGGAGGGGGTCAGCGAGGGACTCGTCGTCGAAGTGGTCTCTGAACAAGGGCAGCTGTTTCCTTTCGGCTCTCTTGGCATGCCCCAGATTATACCGGCATGCTGCCCCTGGTAGGAAACCTCTGGGCGGCTGCCGGCCGTCGGGCGAAACTGCTCCCACCGGCGCCGCGAAGTTGGGGAGTGGTTCACACGACTCGCGGCCAGCCAGAACTCTTGAATTTGCGACTTGTCAGCCATTGATATGCCTCCGGTGGGTGCTAGGTAGTGGATGTCAGGTGACGGGGGCAGCCCCCCATCACCTAGCACCCATCACCCGACACCTACTCGTAGCGCAGGGCGTCTATCGGATTTAGCGAGGCAGCTCTGTTTGCCGGGTAAATCCCGAAGAAGATCCCGATAGCCGCGGAAACCCCAAAGGCCAGCACAACCGCATCGGGCGCGACCACCGCGTGGATCGTCTGGCCGCCGAGGTTGAGGCTGCTTACCACATGCGCGATGCCGGCACCTATCATTACCCCTATGGCGCCTCCCACCACGCTCACCACCACTGCCTCCACAAGAAACTGGACCAGGATGTCCTTCTTCTTCGCCCCGACGGCCTTCCTGATGCCAATCTCTCTAGTTCGCTCCGTCACCGATACCAGCATGATGTTCATGATGCCTATTCCGCCTACCACGAGGGAGATGCCGGCGATGGCGCCCAGAAGCATGGTCATGACACCCGTGACCTGGTTGGCGGCGGCCAGCAGATCGTCCTGGCTTCTGATCGTGAAGTCATCCTGGACGACGTGATGCCTCTGGTCCAGCAGGGCACCGATATCCTGCACGGCCGCTGCCGTGGTGGCCTTGTCAGAGCTCGTCAGCTGCACGTAGATCGTGTTGACGTTGTGGCCGCCCGTGGTGGTCCGCTGGGCTTGTACCTTCTGCTGGAGCGTGGTGATGGGGATCAGCATCTGGTCGTCCTGATTGCCCATCGCCTGCGCGCCTTTGGACTCCAAAACTCCCACTACCTGGAGCCGCAGCCTCCGGTTGTTGGGGAAACCCACGTTGATGGTTTGTCCCACGGCGTTGCCGTCGGGGAACAGCTCCGCAGCAACGTTGCTTCCAAGGAGCGCCACCAGCGACTTGGCGTCCACTTGTTGTTGGGTTATAAACTGCCCGTCGGAGACGTGCCAGTTCCGCACAGTCTCGTAGCCCGGGGTGACGCCCGCGATACGGGTGTTCACATTGTTGCCGCCCGATATTACCTGTCCGAAGAAGTCCCCTTCTGGTGCCACCGCGGCTACCTCAGGAATCGCTCCCGGCGCGCCAATGGCGTTGGCGTCTTCAAGAGTGAGTGTCGGCCGCGTCCCAGCAGCTTCGCGCACACCACTGGTCTGAGCAGCGCCCGGGGATATGAAGAGCAGGTTGGTACCCATCCCGTTTATCTGTGTGTCCACGGTTTCCTGTGCGCCGCGCCCTATAGACATCAGCGCGATCACAGCTCCCACCCCTATGATCATGCCCAGCATGGTCAGCGCGGAACGCATCTTGTTAGCGGTCAGGCTCTGCAGGGCTACCTTGAAAGTCTCGGCCAGGTTCACATCTCACCTCCGGCCGCATCAGCCAAGCGATGAGCGATGAGCGATGAGTGGTGAGTGGCGGCAAGCGCTTCGTCCGCACCAGCTTGCCCGTCCTCCCGATCGTCCACTACCCCCGTCTCCCCCGCATCAGCTTGCCCGCTCTCCCTGGCCGCTCGCGCGGACGACAGGTTGGCCAGGAACTCCAACGCCGCTGGGTGGCGCCGGCCTTCCTCGATTGTCTCATCCGAATGGATCTGCCCATCCCTGATGTGGATGATCCTCCTGGTATGGGCCGCTATGTCCGGCTCGTGGGTGACGAAGGCCACGGTGATGCCCATCTCGGCATTCAGCCTGAGGAACGTCTCCATGATCTCCTCGGACGCCCTGGTATCCAGGTTGCCGGTGGGCTCGTCGGCCAGGATCAGAGATGGGTTGGTCACGAGGGCCCTCGCTATCGCCACCCGCTGCTGCTGGCCCCCGCTCAGCTCTGTCGGCTTGTGTCCCATCCGATCGGCGAGTCCCACCAACGCCAGCGCATCCCTGGCCCTCTCCCTCCTGTGATTTGTTGAAGAGTAGATGAGGGGTAGCTCCACCTGCTCGATGGCAGTGCGTCTCGGCAGCAGATTGAAGGACTGGAACACGAAGCCTATCTTGCGGTTCCTGATCTCCGCCAGCTCGTCGTCGGTCAGGTCGCTCACCTCCATCCCATCCAGCTCGTAGGAGCCGGAGGTGGGCTGATCCAGGCAGCCGAGGATGTTCATGAGCGTGGACTTGCCCGAGCCCGAGGGT
>JAJYKO010000035.1 GCA_021788565.1 Chloroflexota bacterium | reverse complement strand
TCTCCTCGGGCACCATCTCCATAGGGGACAGGGTGGTCAACGACGTCTCCCCCAAGGACCGGGACATCGCCATGGTGTTTCAGTCCTACGCCTTATACCCCCACATGAACGTCTACGACAACATGGCCTTTGGGCTCAAGATGCGCCATATCCCTAAGGCGGAGATAGGCAGGCGGGTCAAGGAGGCGGCGGGCATCCTGGGGATAGAGATGCTCCTTGACAGGAAGCCGAAGCAGCTCTCCGGTGGGCAGAGGCAGAGGGTAGCGCTGGGCAGGGCGATAGTCAGAGAGCCCGCGGTGTTCCTGATGGATGAGCCCCTGTCCAACCTGGATGCCAAGCTGAGGGTGGCCACGAGGGCGGAGCTGATCAAGCTGCACCAGAGGCTGCAGACGACGATCATCTACGTAACCCACGACCAGGTGGAAGCGATGACGATGGGCACGAGGATAGCGGTGATGAGGGACGGGGTGCTGCAGCAGCTGGATAGCCCTCACAACATCTACGAGCACCCTGCCAACATATTCGTGGCCGGTTTCATCGGCTCACCCGCGATGAACTTCTTCGACGTGACTGTTCTTGCCACAGGTGGGATTGCGGACCTGGCTGGGGATGGCTTCGGAGTGAAGCTCTCGGGCGAGCAAGCGAAGGCCCTCGAGCCCTACCGCAACAAAAGGGTCATCTTGGGAATTAGGCCAGAGCACCTCGCAGAGGCCAGCCATGGGGAGAGCGACAGCTTGGGTGAACTCAAGGCCACGGTGGAGGTTGTGGAACAGTTGGGGAGCGAGCAGCTTATCTACGGTACCGTGGGGAGCAAGGGCTTCGTGGCGCGGGCCGAGGCGGGACTGAAGATTCGCACAGGGGATGGTGTGAGGCTCGCCTTTTCCAAAGAGCGAGTCCAAATCTTCGATGCAGGAACGCAAAGGAACATAGCTCATGCTCCACATTTGAGGTGACGGTCGTGGATCACACCGGTCTCGATATCATCTCACCCTAGCTCTACTCCGATTATTCGAAGTATTGACAGCCCGTCTGGCCTGGAGTAGAGTGCGCCAATCTCATAACCACGGATGGTCGAAGGAGGTCGGTCCGAGAACCAGATTAAGTTTTGGCCGCGTCGTCCGCTCTTTGGGACAATGATGTCCGGTCCTCGAGTTCTGCCGTGTGCCGTTCGTATTGGAGAAAGTCACTGCGTAGCTTTCGAGGGAGGAGAAGATTCCCATGGAGAAGCGATTTCACCGTCGGTCCTTTCTGAAAGGCTTGATTGCCGGAGGCGCCACCCTCGTCCTTGCCGGTTGCGGCGCGGCCGCTCCTGCTGCGGCTCCGACCAGCGCCCCTGCCGCCAAAGCTCCTGCCGCACCCGCGTCCACCGCAGCCGCGCCGGCTGCCCCTGCTGCGGCATCCACCACCGCTCCGGCTGCTGCCAGCAACTTCGACTGGAAGAAGTACTCGGGCACCAAGCTCCACTTCATGCTCGATACCCACGATTGGACCACCGTTCTCGTGCCTAAGGTGCTACCCCAGTTCCAGCAGCTCACCGGCATTCAGGTTACCTGGGAGGTGTTGCCAGAGAATCAGTTCCGGCAGAAATTGCCCCTCGTGCTCCAGACCAACCCCGAGTCATTGGATGGATACCAGACCCTGCCGTCCTGGGACTCAGAGGCTTTCTACCAGTCAGGCTGGTACGAGCCGATAGAGCCGTACGTCAAGTCGACAACCCTGACCATTCCGGGCTACGACTTCGCCGATTTCTTCCCCAACTGCGTTAACATCGCCACCGTGCACAACACCCTGATCGGCGTTCCGCTCTACCCCGAACTGCAGATGCTGTACTACAACAAGGACAAGTTCCAGCAGAAGGGGATCAAGGTGCCGCAGACGATGGACGAGTTCATTTCCGCGGCAGGGCAGATGTACGACAAGAACGCCAATTTCGCAGGCTACGTCAGCCGTGGGGATGGTACTCAAGCCGTCTACACACTAGCGCCCTTCATCTTCGCCGAGGGCGGGCGATGGCTCGATGACAAGGGGCGTCCCGAGTTCACCTCCGACGGATTCATTAAGGGGCTGGAGGTCTACGGCAGCACGCTCCACAAGTACGGGCCTCCAGGCATCGCGGGCCAGCAGTTCGCTCAGAATGAGGTCGTGTTCGATCAAGGCAACGCGGCAATGAACAGCGATTCCAGCCTCTTTGTCTCTACCTACGAGGACCCGAAGAAATCTAAGATCGCTGGCAAGGTTGGGTACGCCATGCTGCCGAAGGGACCGGCGGGGGTGCACAGCACCCTCATCTCCTGGGCGCTCGCCATGAGCTCCAAGTCCAAGAACAAGGAAGCCGCCTGGTACCTTATCCAGTGGCTGACGAGCAAGGAGCAGGAGAGCACCTGGGTCCCCTACAAGTTCCCGGTGGCGCGGCAGTCTGTCTTCAACAGCAGTGCCTACCAGGCGTCGCAGCCGAAGGAATACCTCGACGTCTACAACAAGGAAATGACCACGGCGGCGGTGAACCAGGCTAACCCGTTGGTGGTGCAGGTGCCGGAGGTTCGCGATGCCATCGGCAAGGCGATAGTATCGGTCATCCAGGGCGGAGATGCCAAGACAGCGGCTCAGAAGGCACAGGATGACACATTGAAGATTCTCAAGATGTCGTGAGCCTGGGGAGAAGGCATATCTAATCCCCACCCCCACTGCCCCGGTCCACGACTGCGGGGACGGGCAGGCTCCCAGGCTGGAGTGTGCAGCATCGGACTACCGTCCGATGCTGCACACTCCAGCGACGAATATTCCTATTTTCTCCCTACCACTGTCTGGGGAAGGGCGTAGAGGATGCGTCTGGCCCTACCTGAGGTGGGGCACGGAGTGAAGCGATCATGCGACTGTTGGATCGGGTGGCCATTGTCACCGGGGCGGGCGGCGGCCTGGGCATGGTCTACGCGCGCACCTTGGCCCACGAGGGGGCTACGGTCGTGGCGGTGGATATCAAAGCCGAAGGGGCCGAGCAAACAGCCCGCACCCTTCAAGCCGAGGGGGCAACGGGCTCCGCCTTCGCGGGCGACCTCACGGACCCCGAGCAGGTGGACCGCATGGTTTCTTACTGTCTTAGCAACTATGGGCGGATTGACATCCTGGTCAACAACGCCGGGGGGGACCCCGGTGGGGGCACCAGCTTGATCGAGCAGGTCGACCTGGATCACTGGGATCGGATCGTCGAGATGAATCTGAAGACGGCCTTCCTCTGCTGTCGGGCCGTGGCCATGCCTATGAAGCGGCAGGGGTACGGCAAGATCGTGAACGTCTCGTCGCGGGCCGCCCGCAGCACCGGCTGGTTTGGCGCCGTGTCGCCTGAGTACTCCTGCGCCAAGGCCGGTGTGCTTGCCCTCACCCGCCATGTGGCGAAGGAATTGGGTCCCTACGGCATCAACGTCAACTGCCTGGTGCCGAGCTTCACGATCAGCGGTCCGGCGTTGCAGCAGGCGTGGGACAACATGACGCCGCAAGAGCAGGAGACCATGCTGGCCCAAACCCCGCTGCACCGACTGCCCCGGCCGGAGGAGAACGCGAGCGTGGTGCTGTTCCTCGTGAGCGATGACAGCAGCTACATCAGCGGAGCGGCGATCGACGTCAATGGTGGGTCCTTCATGGCTTAGGAGGGGGATAGATGCGGGTGCTTTTCGTGGGCGGAGGCAGCTTCATCGGCGCCTACGCGATTCGTCGTCTGCTGGCCGATGGCCACGGCGTTGTCGCGTACGACGTCAATGTGCAGGACAACGCCATCCACCGAGTTCTGCAGCCCGCCGAATTGGAGCAGGTGCGCTTCGTGCAGGGCGACGCCCTTGATCCCATCCGTCTGATCGCCACGGCCAAGGAGGAGCACGTAGAGGCCATTGTCCACCTGGCCGCTGCCCTCATACCGGTGTGCGACTCCCAGCCGGCTCTAGCCACGAGGATCAACTGCGACGGACTAAATCATTCGTTTGAGACCGCGCGTCTCCTGGGGCTGCGCCGAGTGGTGTGGGCCAGCTCGATAGCCGTTTATGGGCCCCCGTCGTCCTACGCGGAGGAGTATCCCGACGAGAGTGCCCCGCACTTCCCATCGACGGTGTACGGTGCCTGCAAGTCCTTCAACGAGCGGATGGGCAACCACTATTTCCACCACTTTGGGGTAGACAACATCGGACTGCGCTTCACCGTGGTCTACGGCCCCGGCCGTCTTCGTGGCGAGACAGCCTACCAACTGAACCTTGAGCTCGTGGAAAAGCCGGCAACCGGCCGGCCGGGCAAGGTCCCGATGGGGGACTCATTGGTCAACTGGCAGCATGTGGAGGACGCTGCTCAGGCAGTGGTGCTTGCCCTGTACCACCAGTCTCCCACGCGCACCCGCAGCTTCAATACCACCGGGGACGTGAGGACAGTGCGAGAGGCGGTAGCCCACGTGCGTCAGCTGCTCCCCGAGACCGACATCGAGGTGCTGCCGGGCCGCTGGGACGCCATCGCCAAGCTTAGCGCCCGCAGGATCGAGGAGGAGCTGGGTTACTGCCCTCGGTTCTCTATGGAGGTTGGGCTGCGAGAGAGCATCAACTTCTTCCGGCGACAGAGAGGGCTCCCCGAGGCCTAGCGGCACGACAAAGATGGAACATGGAGGCAAGATGAAGGAGTATGCCGCCGCAATGAGATCGCCCGGCCTGCTGAGTACCATCGGCAGCAGGCTCCTGAAGTTCTGTGACCGGAACGCCTCATGGCTGATGCCCTTGCCAGCCATAGTGGCCACTGCCCTGTTAATGTTTTTCCCCCTGGCCTACCTTCTGTACATGAGCCTGCACAGCTGGCTGCTGCTGGGCTCGGCGGAGCCGTCCTGGGTGGGGCTCCAGAACTACCAGGCGCTGCTTCAGGATGACAGGTTCATCCACGCGCTGGAGCGGACTGGCATATTCCTCGGCCTGGGGCTAGTCGTCGAAATCCCGCTCGGCGTGGGCATCGCATTGCTCTTCAACGAGGAGTTCCCCGCCCGGAGTCTGATGAGGACGCTGCTGCTGTTGCCCATGGTGGCGACGCCGGTCGCGATGGCGCTGGTGTGGGTGATGATGCTGGACCCTACCGCAGGCATTGTGGACTACTTGCTTTCCCTCGTGGGCGTGCGCGGCATCGCCTGGCTGTCGGATCCCACGATCGTGGTGCCTGCCCTTGTGATGGTGGACGCGTGGGAATGGACACCAATGGTCGCCCTAATCTGCCTGGCGGGGCTGGCAGCGCTCCCTGGTGAGCCCTTCGAGGCTGCCATGATTGACGGCGCCTCCCGTTGGCGACGTTTCTGGAGTCTCACGCTGCCCATGCTGTGGCCCACGCTCCTGGTGGCCATACTCTTCCGCTTCATCGACCTGTTCAAGGTGATCGACATCATCTACGTGATGACCCGGGGCGGCCCAGGCTACGCATCCGAGACAATCAACGTCTACAACTTCCTGATGGGCCTGTTCTACTATCGGGTCGGCTATGGCGCGGCTATCGCGGTGGTCATATTCGCGCTGGTGCTTGGCGCCAGTCTGGTGCTCATTCGGGCCAGGAGGGTCACATGGTAGAGGCCGCTCACCCCGCCCCATCTCGCCGCAACCGCGCGGCAATGCGCGCCCTTCGTCGCGCCCTAGTGTTTCTGGTGTCCCTGCTGGTGCTTGTCCCGTTCCTGTTTCCCTTCCTCTGGATGCTGATGGGTTCCTTGAAGCATGAGGTCGACTACATGGCCATCCCGCCTGTGTGGCTCTTCGTGCCGACGCTAGAGAACTACCGGCAGGTGTTGGTCGATAGCAACTTCTTCAACTACACCCTCAACAGCGCTATCGTCGCGTTCTTCTCCACCGGCCTAGCTCTGCTGCTGGGCATCCCCGCCGCCTATTCGGTGGCGCGCTACCGCCGGAACGGCTTTGCTCTCTTAATCCTGGCGGCCCGGATGGCGCCAGGCATCGCCTTCCTGATCCCCTGGTTCGTGCTCTTCGTCAAGGTGCACCTGACCGACACATACGTCGCGTTGATCTCTACACACCTGATCGTGACTCTGCCGATCGTCCTCTGGATGATGATCGGCTTCATTGAAGGTGTGCACGAGGATATCGAGGCTGCTGCCTTGGTCGATGGCTGCACAGTGTGGGGAGCGCTTTTCCGGGTGGTCGTGCCGCTCATCCTCCCCGGCATCGCCGCGTCGGGCATACTGGGTTTCATCTTCTCCTGGAACAACTTCCTATTCTCGGTCGTGCTGGCAGGTGAAACCACCAAGACGCTGCCCGTGGCAGTTTTCAACTTCATGGGCTACGAGTCCATCAATTGGGGTCCGCTGAGCGCCGCCGCGGTCATCATCACGTTGCCGGTGCTGGTGCTGGCATTGTCGGTCCAGAAGTACATAGTGCAGGGCCTGGCTGCCGGTGGTGTGAACGGATAGATTAATAAGGAGCGTGCTGGATATGGATTCAGGCGATCTGATAGCCGAGATGCTGGTCGGCTACGGGGTCAAGTACGTCTTCGGCATACCTGGGGGGCAAACCCTACCACTTTACAACGCGATCGCCCGCCGGCCCGAGCATATCCAGCATATCCTGATCCGCGACGAGCGGAGCGGGCCATATGCGGCCGACGCTTACGCTCGCGTGGCGCGGCGGCTGGCGGTGTGCGACGCGGTGCCTGGGCCTGGGGTGGTCAAGCTGCCATCTGGGTTAGCCGAGGCCTATGTTTCGTCGGTCCCTCTTGTGGCGATCGCCGGCGATGTTGCCACCCAATGGCAGCCCCTGACCCGATACGCTTGCGCTGCCCAGGGTCTGGACCAGTTGAACCTCTTGCGACCTGTGTGCAAGTCGGTGATCCCGGTCAAGTCCCAGTCTCTACTGCCGGGCGCGGTGCGTCAAGCATTCAAGGAGGCCACGACCGGCCGCCCGGGCCCGACGGTCCTCGACATCCCCGACGACGTGTTCCACGCCGACTGGGACCCCGCGGTTCTCCCCGCTGCCGTCGAGCCCTCCTTCGGATTCTTCCCAGCGGCCAGGGTTCGGCCTGCGGCCGCGGCCGTCGAGGCGGCCGCCAAGGCGCTACTGTCCGCTCGGCGACCCGTGATGGCCGTTGGCGGTGGTGGGCTTCTCTCGGGAGCGACTAGGGAGGTCCAGGCACTGGCCGAGGCGCTGAACATGCCGGTCGTCACTAGCGTCACAGGCAAGGGGACGATTAGCGAGGAGCACCCGCTGTGCGCCGGCGTGTTGGGAGGCCAGTACGGCGAGGAGAGCGCCAATGCCGTGGTTCGTGAGGCGGACGTCGTCTTGATGGTCGGCTTTAAGTCCTCGCAGCAATCCACCTTCTCCTGGAATTTGCCGACGGCTGACCAGAAGGTGATCCATCTGGACATCGACCCCTACGAGATCGGCAAGGTCTTCACGACAGAGATCGCCCTGGTGGGCGACGCCACGGCCGGTCTGCAGGATCTGCTTCAGCAGGTGCTCTCGGCCTCGCCCACCCCGCCAGTTCGAAGGGATTGGTTGAGCCGGTTGGCCGAGGTCAAGGCTCAGTGGCAGGCCGAAGTGGAGGGCGAGATGCAGCCGCGCTCCCCGATACGGCCTCAGCAACTGGTGGCAGAGCTTCAGCGGCAGATGGCCCCCGAGGATATCATGGTCACCGACGCCAGCTTCTCCATCGGCTGGATTACCAGCTTCTACCAGGCCCGCAGCGCGGGTCGTCAGTGTCTCTTTCCGCGCGGTTCCGCCACTCTGGGCTTCGGTCTGCCGGCATCAATCGGGGCTCGCCTGGCTACTCCGACAGAGCAGCGAGTGGTTTGTCTGGCGGGCGACGGAGGCTTCGGATACGCCCTGGGCGAACTGGCGACATGCCGGAAGTACAACCTGAGAGTCACAGTGGTGGTTCTGAACAACGCCGGCCTCGGCTACAGCCGATGGGGCGAGAAGCTGGGCCAGGGCCGCTATGAGAACGTGGAGTTCCCGGCTACCGACTTCGCGGCAATCGCCAGGGGCTTCGGGTGCACCGGCTTGAAGGTAGATGCGCCAGACCAGGTCGGCGACGTGCTGAGGCAGGCCCTGGACACCGACGGGCCGGTGGTGGTGGACGCCGCCGTGGACCGGTGGGAAACCCCGGAGCTGGTGCTCCGAAAGAAGCGATCCTGAGCAGCTGGAGAAAAGAGTGTTGGAAGAGACCGAAAGCAGTTGGAGCTTCTCGCGCTTAAGGTTGGACGGCAAGACCGCCGTTGTCGCGGGCGTGGGCGGGTTGGGCCGAGCGACGGCTCTGGGGATGGCGGACTCGGGCGCGGAGTTGGTGGTCGCCGATTTCGACCTCAAGGCGGCAGAAAGCGCCGCCGGCAAAATCAGGGATGCCGGCAAGCGGGCCTTCGCGACGACTCTAGATATGTCGAGACCCGAGGATAGCCAGAAGCTTGTTGACTATACGCTCGAAAAGTTCGGCAGGATCGACGTGATGGTCAACACCGTCGGCATCGCGGTGAAGAAGCCGTCCGTGGAGTTAACTGAGTCCGAGTGGGACAGAATCTTGGATGTTAATCTAAAAGGTGCCTTCTTCTGCGCTGTGGCTGCGGCTAAAGCCTTCATTAGACAAGGTACTGGGGGGAAGATCATAACCTTCGCCTCGCACTTTGGACTGGTGGCTATGGAGGAGCGGATCCCTTACTCCTCCAGCAAGGCCGGGATCGTGAACATGACCCGTGGCCTTGCCTGCGAGTGGGCGCCTTACATGGTAAACGTGAACGCCATTGCTCCTGTCTTCACCCGGACAGCCATAAGTGAGAAGGTTCTCAGCGATCCGGCCTTTCACCAGCGGGTGATCGATCGGATCCCCATGAAGCGGCTGGGCCAGCCGGAGGACATAGTCGGAGCGGTAGTGTATCTCGCCTCGGACGCATCGAACTTCATGACCGGGCAGACTCTGGTAGTCGACGGCGGCTGGCTGGCTTGGTGACTCTAGCAGCCGGTTACATCCGGCATCATACCGCTAGGTAGTTCGCCGTGTCGCAGTAGAGGAAGCGGGCGGCTCGCGCAGCGTCTTCGGGTATGCCGAGCCGCCCGACTGGGATCTGCTTCAGTAAACGGTTCTTGGTTTCGAGGGTCCATGAGGCGGCCATCTCGGTCTCGATGCCAGTCTTCGGGATTCCCACCATGGGGTGGCGGCGAGATCCTAGCGGGGGGCAAGCGCCCCCTCCCTGGGATGAGCGTCATAAACGCGGAAGATGCGGCTGCCGAGGCTGCGCCGGCGCCATGCCCCGTAGCGGTAGAGGTCGGCGCGGTAGACGTGGTAGGCGATTTCGCAGGGAACTTCCTCGGACGTGTAGGTGACGCGCTCGACCGTCAGTAGGGGCGAGCGCTTCGGGATGCCAAGCAACTCGGCCTCTCGTGCGGTGGCAGCGGCGGCGCCGATGGTCTCGCGGGCGGCCACCAGTATTATGCCGTACTTCTCCTCTAGCAGCGGGTAGTAGGCGCTGCTCTCCAGGTCCTCGTTCATCAAGAGGACCCCCAGATACTTGCGGAAGCAACTGTTCTCCACGCACACCGGTTCGCCGTTCGCGAACCGTACTCGGATAGCCTTGAAGATCTCGCTGCCCGGGGGTATCTGCAGCAGTGAGGCTGTCACGGGGGGGGCGGGTACGAAACCGGCTTCGATCAGTCGGGTACTCGGCTCCAAGCCCATGTGCTGGGCCATCTGGGCAAAGCCCAGCAACTCCGAGATCTCCTCCTGGATCTGTCGAGGGGCCACAAAGCTGCCCTTCGCCACTTTGCGATCCACCAGCCCGTCGTTCACCAGGGATTGGAGCGCCTGCCGGACGGTGCTGCTGCTCAAGGCGTACCGCTCCTTGAGCTCCTTCTCGGTCGGCAGCCGATCGCCGGGTTTCATCGAGCGGATCTGCTCACGCAGCACTCGCTCCAGCTGGAGATGAAGGGGAACACGGAGCGACTTATCGATCATCGTTGACCAACTCAAGAAGAGAATAGACTCCGGCGTATCATCACAATATTCGGACGATCACCCCTTCATGCTAGAGCCAGTCGTGCGGAATGTCAACTTCCTCCCTACAGCCCCACATCCTTACAGCCTCACTACCTCGATGCCCCATGTCTCGGCGAGGGCAGTCATCTCGGCGGAGACGTCCCCGTAGCTCATCACCACGTGATGCTCGAAGCCCCGTTCCACCATCTGCTTGGCCGCGGCCACTGCGTTGCCTTCCAGCCGAACCATGGCGCTCGCTCCCATGGAATACCTGGGAGGCTGATCGAGCACCTCGCCCTTCATCACGAGCATCCTGTAGTGGCCGCGCTGGTAGCTGAGGCGGGCTACGGTCACTGGGCCGGGCTTGGCCCCGAACCAGATAGAGAGAGCCAGCCGGCGGTTCGGCTGATAGGCCGCCTCCGCTGACCGGCTGGGGGAGGCCAGTGAGACCGGCTGCCCCCCGCAGTGCCACAGGATCCAGCTGTTCTGCTCCTCGTCGATGGCTACCACGTCGGCGATGAAGGTGGGCTCACCGGTGAAGTAGTGCTGGGCCATCATGGTGATCGCGCCGTTGACGTCGGCCTCGCATCCGGCCATGGTCCCCTCGTCGGTCAACTGGCCGACTGCGCCGCACACCGCGTGACCGTAGTCCACGAAGAACTCCGGCCAGCACCGGATGGCCACGCCGGTCAGCCCCTTCTCTTCGACCAGGCTTCGCACCGCCGCGTAGGTCGCGGCAGTGCCGTCGACCTGCTTCGGGTCAAGCTTCTCCATCCCCGCGGTCCGGGCCTTCAGCTTGTGGACGAAGCTATCCTTCACATCCTGAGGCGCCTGCTCGGCCCTGGCACGCAACTCGGGAATGGAGAAGTACTCCATCTGAGCGCCCACCACCCGACGGAGTTCCGTCTCGTCGAAATTGCACGCGTAGTAGCCGTCCGGGCGGATACCAAAGAGGCCCAGTCGCGCCTGGCGGAAGGTCTTCGCGACCGCGGCCACTCGAATGCGTAGCTGCAGCTCCTCCACGGCACGAGGATCATCGGGGGAACCGTAGACGAACTTGAAAGGACGCTCCACGCTGAACAGTGCGTTGCCCGCCAGGTTCGCCCCGCAGAAGGAGTTCAGCCGCAGCCGCCCCGTCTCCGAGATGGGTTCGGAAGGCGCCCAGAGGACAATCGGCGCGTCCACCGCTTGACCCAGTGTCATCGCTGGCCCCGCGTCCGCGAACGTGCCGAAGACCATCACCAGCAGATCGCACCCCTGCTCCTTGAAGCGCTTCGCGGCCGCCTCCGCCTCCTCCGGCGTGAAGATCACCCCTCCGTCGTGAAGGTTGGAGTAATTCCCTTGCAGCGCCTGCTGAAAGGCAGGCAGCATCTGCTCCATGTAGGCCACATCAAAGAACTTTCTGGCGATAACCGCCAGGCCAACCTCGACCTTCTGTACTTCCATTCGGGGTCCATCCTTTTCCTGATCTCCCTAGCCCTTGACTGCTCCTCCCGTCAGGCCCTCAACCAGGTAGCGCTGAATAAGCACGAAGGCGATGATGACGGGGATGGTCACCAGGGTGGAGGCGGCCATCATGCCACTCCAGTCGTGTTTGAACTCCCCGCCAAACGCCAGGATCATGCCGGGAGGCAGCGTCTTCATGTTCAGGTCGTTTACCAGCGTCAGCGGGAACAGCAGGTTGTTCCAGGCATCCAGGAATGCGAACACCGCCGTTGCGATCACCCCGGGCACGATCAGGGGCAAGACGACCATGCGCATGGCCTGCAGCCGGCTGCACCCGTCCACCATGGCCGCCTCCTCGATCTCCACCGGCACCGAATCCACGAAGCCCTTGATCATCCAGATGCCGAAGGGCAGGGTGAAGGAGGTGAAGGCCAGAATGAGGCCTATGTAGGAGTTCAACAGATGGGCCCGCACGTAGAGCAGGTACATCGGGATCAGCAGTACCACCAGCGGAAACATCTGCGTCATCAGGATGCCGATGAGCGTGGCGCGCCGGAACCGAAATCTGAGCCTGGAAAGCGCGTAGCCGGCAAACACTGCCAGCACGACCGCGAAGACGACCGTGCCAATGGAGGTAATGACGCTGTTCTTGAAAAACGCCGGGATGGGCGCATAGTCATTATTAAGGTGTATGTAGCTGGAAATGGTGGGGTGCATTGGCCACCAGTCGGGCGGAACCTTGAAGACCTCGATGTTCTCTTTAAGGCTGGTTGCCAACATCCAGTAGATGGGGAACAAAGTCCATACGGCACCGATTATGGCCACAATGGCTACCAGCGCTGACCAATATGGTGAGAACCGGCGTCTGATCATTTGTGACTTCCCCCCTGTTTCGCTCCGATTCTCCGGTAGGAGCGGCCCCCTGTGGCCGCCCGCCCCTACGAGCGTTCTTGGTGATCGTTAGAAGTCCTTCTGCAGCGCCCTAACGTAGAAGACCGAGAAGAACATCAAGACAATGACCCATACTGTGCCGACGGCGGAAGCGTACCCGATGTTGAATTGATCGAAGGCCAGCTTGTAGATATAGATAACCGAAGTCGTCGTCGAGTAAACCGGCCCGCCGCCCGTCATCGTGTAAATAATGGGAAAGTTGTTGAAGTTGCGGATCACCATTAGCAGACTGGTGATCAGGACAATCCCCTTCAAATACGGGAAAGTGACGTTCCAGAACTCCTGCCACCGACCCGCCCCTTCTACGTAGGCCGCCTCCTTGACGTCATCCGGAATCGCTTTCATGCCGGCTGTTAGCATCAACATGTAGAACGGAGCCTGGTTCCAGACGTGAGCGATGATGATGGCGATCATGGCCAGGTCGCCGCGCACCAACCAGGGTAGCGATTCCTGAATCAGGTGCAGCTGTGTCAGGATGAGATTGACGATACCTACCTGCACGTCGAACATGTACATGAAGAGGTATCCAACGACGATGCCGGGGATGACCCATGGCACCATGAAAACGCCCCGTATACCCGCTAGGCGCCTGGGCAGTTGATCGACGGCTAGAGCCATGATCATGCCCAGAACCAGGCTGATAGCCACGGTGATCACAGTGAACTGCACCGTGACCCGGAATGCCTCCCAGAACTGGCTATCGCCCATCATAGTCTGGTAGTTCTGGAGGAAGGCGAAGCCCTGTTGGTTGGGCTTGGTCAGCTGGTAGTTGAAGAACGACAGCCAGACAGCGTTCAGCAGGGGGTAAAGGATAATGGCCGCCATTACCACCAGGGAGGGCGCGATCAGCAGGGCTGCCGTTCTTGACGTGTCCTGTCTCGAGGCCCTTTTCTTCGGTACTTGTTTTGTGGGTACGGTCATTCCCTGTTCAGCCACGCCGGCAACCCCCCCTTAAGCGATTAGCAATTAGCTGTTAGCTATCAGCAGTTCCATGACCCAAGGCCGGCATGGGCTGCTGATAGCTAATTACTAACAGCTAATCACTAATTGCTACTTGTAGATCTGCTTCAGCTTGGTTTCCGCGTTAGCCAGGATGCCACCAATGGGCTTATCGGTAGTGACAATCTCCTGCACCGAGCTCATGATAGCGTCCGACATGGCGTTGTAGTTGGGTCCGTAGGGCAGCGCCACCACGGTGGGCAGGACGTTCTCTATGAAGCTCTGGACGATGGGATTCTTGGCTATCTCCGGGAACCTCTTCAGCGCGCTCTTCGTCATCGGAGCGTAGCCAACCGGCAGAATGTAGTCCTTGATCGCCTCATCGCTGTTCACCAGCCACTCCGCCAGTTTCATAGCGGCCTGCTTGTGCTGCGACCCCTTGAAGATGACCAGGCAGTGATTGACGTCCGCGGAGTAGTGTTTCCCGTTCTTTCCGGCCGGGTAAGGAGCCATGCCCCAGGCATCGTAGATGTCCTGGTCGGTCAGGGATTTGTTCAGCGACTGCATGATGCCCTTGGTGGCCGTGAGGTCAAAGCCGAACAGCAGTTGGTTCTGTGCCATCATGGGGCGGAACTCCCCGAATTTCTTGCCGGGGAGGGTGTTGTTGTTCTTGACCTGTGCCCTTATCCACTCACCGTAAGCCTGCATGCCCGGGGTGTTGACGCTGATCTTTCCCTGGGCATCCACGGGGAAAACCCCGTCGTTGTAGTCCAGCATAAAGGGCCATTGGTCGTAAAGGCCGATAGTTCGGTTGGTCGTGTCCAGCTGGAGCATGACCGTATCTTTTGGCAGCTTCGGCTTAGCCGCGGCCACGGCAGCGTTCAGATCGTCCATGGTGACGGGCGCCTTGGTTGGGTCGAGCCCGGCCTGCTTCATCAGCTTCTTGTTGTACCACATGCCGTTTTCAGCCGGTGCCCACGGGACAGCGTAATGCTTTCCCTGCCAGAGTCCGGCGGAATCGTAGATGTTCTGAGGCAGATCGGACAGCAATGTCTTTGGGATCAGGTCATCCACTGGCTCGAGGAAACCGCCCGATGCTATGCTGACAACCGCCTCACCCTGCAACTGGGATATGTCGGGCGGATTGCCGCCCGTGGCCATGATGGTGACCTGGTTCGGCACGTCCGAGACCGGGATGGGCTTCACGTCGACCTTGATGTTGGGGTTAGCCTTCATGAAGGCATCGACCACCGTCTTCATCTGCACCCTGGTGCCTTCTTCCGCCGACACCCAGTTGACGAAGGTGATCGTTTCCTGTTGCCCGGATGTTGCGCCCGAGGCAGCGGCGGCCGGAGCGGCAGTAGCCGGAGCGCCGCCGGCGGGGGCCGACGTCGCCTGCCCTGCGGGCGCGCTCGGGGTGCTGCTGCACGCGCTCAGGATGGGAAGAACAGTGACACCCGCGGCCAAGCCGCCCAGACCCTGGAGGAGTTGTCGCCGGCTAATCCGCTTTTGCGAGAGATCGCGTTCCAACTCAGTAGACCTCCTCAACTCACAGTAGACATGTGATGCCTGAGACGTACCTCAATGGAGGGATGACATCCCGCCCGGTAGACTCCCGAGTTCTCTCTGTTTTCCCGCCTCCTCCCTGAATACTGTTGCTCTGGTCCTGCTTCGTTCTGATCTCGATCCCCGCTCACGGCCGGTTGGCCCTACCGAACGAGTATCGCGGGCCTCCGGACCGAGCCGCGGCTTGTAGGGACCTCCAGGAAAGGATAATCGCGGCTCTCGGTAATGATCTCGTTCTCTGCGGACCCGACCAGGATAGTGTCCTCGGACTTGGCGCCGGGAACGGTGGGGTTCCAGGCGACAATCTGGCCGGCCTCGATAACCTCCTTGCCCTCCGGCGTGGCTAACCACTCTCGCGCCCTATACCCGGCGAGGCCACCCTGATGATGGTTCTGCCACTCATCTGGGAAGCCGACCTCGGCATAAGCTCGCCTCGCAATCTCGAACAGCTCACCGGCGGTAGCGCCAGGCCTTGTGGCGGCGATCAGCTCGGCGTCGATTCGGCGGACGGCCTCGAGGCGGAGCCGAAGATCCTCCGGTACAGGACCGAAGTGGACGAGACGCGTGCAGGAGAGAACCAGGCCGTCCTTCCGAGCGCAGGCGGATAGAGCCGCGTAGCGCTCGAGGC
>JAJYKO010000958.1 GCA_021788565.1 Chloroflexota bacterium | reverse complement strand
GATCGTGGCCCCTCTCATCTCGCTGGTCGGCTACTATCGGAGTCAGGCGGCGTCCGGCAACACTAACGCAGGGGTGTTGGCGGTGTATGATGCCCTCCACCGCCAGTACCTGACCGGCGGCATCTCAGTTGTGTTGATAGACAGGACGGTTGGCGATGAATTGCAGGGCGGGGGCGGAACCGTGGCGCGATCGGAGGACTACCTGCTTACCCTGGATGGCGTGCCGCACCGTTCGGTAGTCGTGACGCCAGCCGAGTTGAGGGCTGCGCTTCGTACGGCCGGATCCAGGGGGCTGGGATTGATCGTCACAGTGCCTGAGTTCAGGTCGCTCTCTGGCCAGTTTCGCCTCTCCGCGCTAGACTTGCCGATGAGCGGGGGCAAAGGCCGCGCGAAGTACGCGGCGTACGTGGTGCGACCGTAGAGTGAATATGGAGGAGACAGAGTGATCGAGGAGCCGCTTCCTGGCATATTTCGGATCGAGGTGCCGCTTCCTGGCAACCCCTTGAAGGCGATCAACTCCTACCTGATCAAGGGCCACAGCCGCAACCTGCTGATCGACACGGGCATGAACCGAGAGGAGTGCCGGACTGCTCTCGAGTCAGGCCTTCGGGAGTTGGAGGTCGCCATTCGCGACACCGACATCTTCGTCACCCATATGCACGCCGACCACTCCGGCCTCGTCGCCGACCTGGTTGCGGACGGTTCTATGATCTACGCCAGCAGGCAGGACGCTCCGCTGATCAACTTCGGTCCGGACTGGGAGGGAATGCGGCAATTCGCGGCCACCGCCGGTTTCCCGTGGGACGATCTACAGAAGGCGATCCAGCGGCATCCCGGTAACCAATACCGCACCAGCCACCACGTGGACTTTAAGCTGGTCGATGAAGGAGACGTGGTCTCGGCTGGCGATTATCGATTCCGCTGTGTCGAGACTCCCGGCCACACGAGGGGTCACCTCTGTCTGTACGACGAGGACAGGAAACTCCTGGTATCTGGCGATCACGTGTTACGTGACATAACGCCCAATATCTCGGTCTGGTCGAGCGTGGAGAACCCGCTTGAGCAGTACCTGAAGAGCCTCGATAAGGTGGCGATGCTCGACGTGGAGGCGGTCTTGCCTGGCCACAGGCGTCCCTTCAGCGACCTGCAGGTGCGGATCGGTGAGTTGAAACATCACCATCAGGCCAGGGCGGACGAGGTGCTTGCCATTCTGAGAGACGGCCCAGCGAGTCCATTCCAGGTGGCCGCGCGCATGACGTGGGACCTGACGTACCGGACGTTCGACGAGTTTCCGGTGCAGCAGAAGTGGTTCGCGGGTGGCGAGGCGGTGGCGCACATCCGCTACCTCGAGGAGAAAGGCCAGGTGCGGCATGAAGTGAGAGGCGGGCGGATAGTGTACGCCCTGGCGTGACCCCGGCACCGCCGGGAACGGAGGGACCACGGATGGGTGGCGTTATTTACGATCCTGCGTGGGTTGTCGATTTGGCCAGGCAGCAGTACCCAGAAGACCGTCGTCTCCACGAGGCGCTGGCGGCCTGCACGCGAGTAGTGCGCTTCTGTGATTGTGGTTGTGGGACCCCTTACTTCGTGCAACTCGACCCTGACGCGCTGGGAGGAGACTCCGAGTTCGGCCTGCGCGTCACGCTTCATCGTCCGGAGGGGCCCGACGTTGTCGTGGACCTTCTCCCCGACGGGCGCGTGATGTCCATCGAAGCGCCTTAGCCCTAGTAGGAGCGGGTCAAGGGCGCCCCGCTCCTACTGATCCTGAGGGTGTCACCTGATACGAACGGGGACCGCGGCCTTGCGGCGCTGGATTGCCTGATACTGGCGGACGCCGTGGGCGATGTCGAGCAGCACCGGCCACACCAGCTTCAGGTACACGTGGAGGGCAAGCAGCAGGTCGGTGAGGACCGCGAGGCTCACGTGGATCGTGGTCGCGACGCCTATCGTCCCGTCTCCCACCACCTGCGGCCCCAGCCACTTCAGGATGCCTGTGGCCGCCAAAAGCACCATCGCCGTAGGCACGTACAGGTACCAGAAGCGCTGCCCCGGGTTGTAGGCCCCCCTCCTGACCATCCCCTCTTTCCCGAAGCTCACCAGCCATTTCCACGTGTCGCGCACCCAGCCTCGGTCCACGGAGGACCAGGAGAGTGCCTTCCTCGCGATCATGGCGAAGTGATGCCTGTCGAACAGCAGGAGGAAGATCGGCGCTGCCACGAGGACCACGGTGAAAACCCGGTGGATCACTCCCAGGTAGAACCGCAGGTCCTGCGGCAGGTCGTTGCCCCAGTGGTTGATCAGGATGCCGGTGGTCATCAGCACCAGGTAGCTCACCAACAGGTCCCAGTGGGAGGCCCGCTCGATACGCCTGAAGCCCCGCACGTAGTCCTTGATCGGCCGGCTAACCTGCGGACAGGCGGCCACACACCTGTAGCAACGGCGGCACTCCTCCGCGACAACGTTCTCGAGGAGCATGGAGGTACGGACGAACATCGTGCCCTCGGGCTTGGAGGCCACCACCGGACAGGCGTCCACGCAGTTTCCGCAGGACAGGCAGGCCCTAGTTCCTGACAAGTCGTCCGAGGTCTTCAGTGTGTGGTTCTGGGCAAGGCCGTTCGAGATTATCCTGAAGCGGGCCACAGGGGGATGGACCCTGTCCAGTACCTGCTCCAGTATCTCGGTTCTCGGGGGGAGGGCGTCCGTCATTTCCCCACCGCCTTCATGAACCCGCCTGAGGGGGTCTCCATGTCCCGGGCTACGTACAGCTTCTTCAGCTCCTCGGCATCCAGCTTGGTGAGGGCCTCCACCTCCTGCGCCCACTTCCCATCCTGGAGTTCCTCCAGCCGGCTGTCCAGGTGCTTGGGGCGGGCTGTGGAGAAGCGGCCGTAGGCGCGCCGCGCGTACATGGCTGCCTGGTACTGGGTGATCTCGGCGGGACAGCGGGCCGTGCACAGCCCGCACATGACGCAGTCGAAGGAGAGCTCGGCCGCCTCCTCCAGGTCCCCTCGCAGCAGGGCTGCCACGTACTCCATCACCTTCAGGTCCTGGGGACAGCTCTTGTTGCAGGTGTTGCAGCCGATGCAGTTGGCCAGCTCGGGGTACAGCGTGAGGGCCTCCAGGGCC
>JAJYKO010000957.1:1288-3124 GCA_021788565.1 Chloroflexota bacterium | reverse complement strand
GCCCGCCTACGTCCCGGCCCAATCCCCTGTCCCCGTTTCGGCTTCCCGAAGCGAACTGGAGCCGAAGCGTTCACATAAGGCGCCCTGTTCGTGTCCGGTGCACGCACGAACGGGGCGCTACTTCTTGCGACTCCTTCTTCACTCGCCTCCGCTGCCATGGTCTGCCTGCACCCGATGAACCTGGCACGCGGAAGGATCACCCAAACTACGCCCGGGCGCGGCTTGTGCAGCCGCTTTTTGCCTGTAGACGGCACAGTGCCGTCTACAGGCTCGCCCAATCAATCCCTTTCGAGCTTTTAGCCGCGGTGGCTTCGCTCAGCATCCGCTCAGGTTTGTCTCAGCGCCGCCTCAGGCTGGCCGGTGAGACTATGGTTGTCGTTTGCGGGGATTGAGGTTGCCGCAAGGAGGTAATCATGGCAAGAATCGACGTTAATCCGCCCCCGGGGCTGGTTCGGGATCCGGTGTGCGGTATGGAGATCGAGGCGCGAAGTGCCCACGCCACGAGGCGGGTAGGCGACACGACCATCTACCTGTGCTCCGCGGCCTGCGAGGAGAAGTTCGACGCGGCGCCGGACAAATACGTGGCTTCGCCGCGTGGTAGCGATGGAGCGCGCTCATCCGGGCCGGCGCCCTCGGCGACCACCGGGGTGTCAACCAAGACCATCGGGCCTGTGAGCATGGAGCTCCCCATCACCGGCCTGGACCGCTCCGGCGGCCCGGCGCTGGAGAGGGCGCTCCAATCCGTGGCCGGGGTGGAGAAGGCCAGGGCAAACTCCAGGGCCGGCCGCGTGTGGATCTCCTACGACCCGGCGGTGGCCAGGGTGGGGGGTCTGGTACAGGCGATACGCCAGGTTGGCTACGACACCGGCAGCGCGTCGCTGCGTCTGAAGGTGCAGGGCCTCTACTGCGCGGAATGCGCGACCCTCATCGAGAATGCCCTCAAGGCCGCCCCCGGGGTGCTGGATGCCAACCTGAACGCCGCCACCGAGGAGGTGAAGGTGGACTACGTCCCCGGCGGGGTGAAGCTGGATGCCCTCACCAGGGCGGTGGAGGAGGCCGGCCCGTACAAGGCCGCGCCCGCGGCCCCGGCCAGCGAGTCGGGCGCGGAAAAGCAGGGCTCGGAAGAGGACCAGGAGTACCGCCATTTGATGCGCAAGTGGTGGTTCGGGGCCGCCGTCGCGGTATTCACGATGTTCCTCTCCTACCCATACCTGTTCCCGGTATTGCGGGACGTGCTGGTGCGAGGAAGCACCGAGTTGCGCGTGGTGTGGGGATTGATGGGCCTTGCCAGCCTGGCAGTGATGGCTTACAGCGGCAACCAGTTCTTCACCGGCATGTGGCAGGGCCTCAAGCACCGCTCCGCCAATATGCACACCCTGATCGCCGTGGGCACCGGCGTCGCCTGGATCTACTCCACCATCGCCCTGCTGTTCCCACAGATATTCCCTTCCGCTGAGTTCACGGACGTCTACTACGACGTCACGGTAGTGGTGACGTCACTCGTTGTGCTTGGGCTGGCGCTGGAGGTGAAGGCCAGGGGGCGCACGTCCGAGGCCATCAAGAGTCTGATCGGGCTACAGGCAAAGACCGCCCGAGTCGTCCGCGACGGCCGGGAGGTGGATCTACCGGTCGAGGAAGTGCTGGTGGGCGACGTCGTGGTGGTGCGGCCGGGGGAGAAGATACCGGTGGATGGCACGGTGCTGGAGGGTCAATCCTCGGTGGACGAGAGCATGATCACCGGCGAATCACTCCCGGTGGGCAAGGCGGCGGGTGACGAGGTGATCGGCGCCACCATGAATACTACCGGCAGCTTTCGCTTCCAGGCTACGAAGGTCG
>JAJYKO010000957.1:0-1278 GCA_021788565.1 Chloroflexota bacterium | reverse complement strand
AATGGTCCAGGACGCGCAGGGTTCCAAGGTGCCGATCCAGCGGATAGTGGACGTGGTGTCCGGCTACTTCACCCCCGCCGTGATGATCCTGGCGGTGGCCGGCTTCGTCGTCTGGTACGTGTTCGGTCCGCCCCCACAGCTGGCGTTCGCGCTGATCGTCGCTGTGACTACGCTGATCATCGCGTGCCCCTGCGCCCTCGGCATGGCGACTCCCGTGAGCCTGACGACCGGCGTCGGGCTTGGAGCGCGGAACGGGATTCTTATCCGGAACGGCGAGGCCCTCCAGACCGCCTCACGGCTTCAGGCGATAGTGCTGGATAAGACCGGCACCATCACCAAGGGCAAGCCCGAGCTCACCAACGTCGTGGCGGAAACGGGCTTCGAGGAAGATGAGGTCCTGCGTCTCGGGGCGGCGGTGGAGCGCGGCTCCGAGCACCCCCTGGCCAGCGCCATGGTGCAGGGGGCACAGGCCCGCGGGCTGGAGTTGCCCGAGGTCGCCAACTTCGCCGCGATCCCGGGCCACGGGGTCGAGGCCGAGGTCGAGGGCCGGAAGCTGCTACTCGGCAACGCCAGGCTGATGGAGAGCAAGGCAGTGGCTCTCGGCCGGCTAGAGGTTGAGTCGCAGAAACTGGCGGACGACGGCAAGACTCCCATGTTCGTGGCCATCGACGGTCGGGCGGCCGGCATCATAGCCGTGGCCGATACTGTGAAGGATGACTCGAAGGCAGCCATCGCCACCTTGAAGCGCCTGGGGCTGGAGGTGGTGATGATGACGGGCGACAACCACCGCACGGCCCAGGCCATCGCCAAGCAGGTCGGCGTGGACCGGGTTCTCGCGGAGGTGCTGCCCCAGGACAAGGCCCACAACGTCCAGAAGCTGCAGCTAGAGGGCAAGAAGGTGGGCATGGTTGGCGACGGGATTAACGACGCGCCTGCCCTGGCGCAGGCGGACGTCGGCTTCGCCATCGGCACCGGTACCGACGTCGCCATCGAGGCCGCGGACGTGACCCTGATCAGCGGAAGCCTGAGGGGCGTGGCCACGGCCATCGCGATCTCGAAGGCGACCATGCACAACGTCTACCAGAACCTGGCCGGCGCGTTCGTCTATAACGGCCTCGGGATCCCGGTCGCGCTGGGGGTGCTCTATCCGTTCGCCGGTATCCTGCTCTCGCCGCTGCTGGCGGCCCTGGCCATGAGCTTCAGCTCGGTGACCGTGATCAGCAACGCCAACCGGCTCAGGTTCTGGAAGGCGAAAGGAGCAACACTATGACCGCCGAC
>JAJYKO010000956.1 GCA_021788565.1 Chloroflexota bacterium | reverse complement strand
TCGTAAAGAAAACGACGACTAGAGATGAGAGTGAGTATGAAGAGGATCGTACGGGCAGACGGGCAACGACGCCGCGTGGAGGCGAGGGCGAGAGGAAGGGCCAAGGCGGTCGACATCTTCGAGAAGATCGTGGCAACGTTCGACGATATGAACAGCTTCTCAGTGGCTCCAGCGCGGGGGTCCGAATTCAGCGGCGAAACGGAGTTATCGGCAGAGAAGAACCCGGCCGAGGCACGTCAGGAGCGGAAGTCGCTGCTCGCGCCGGCCGACCAGCCCGAATACAGCCCCGAGGAGTTGATCTACAGCACCCACGTGCGGGAGAGGCTCATCCAACTGCTGCGGGGCGAGACGAACCGCCTCGAACTGGTAACCAAGTACCACCAGGAGCCCGACCGCCTGGGTGTCCTGCCCGCGCCTCGTCACGTTGACCCTCACGGGCTCCGCCTGCCGATCGCTGAGGAGATCCTCGAATCCGCGATTCGGTTTCTCTTCGATGGCTCCGAGGCGGGACCGGTGGCGCAGTCGGTGGACGAGTCGAGGGGTTTGATCTTCCACACCCGCGATTTTCCGTCCCGTTTCCCCCACATCGTTCTGCAGCGAACCGACGCCGTCGGAATGAAGGATGGCGCGGCCGTGAGCACCAACTGGAGCGCCAAGCGGCTGCAGAACCAGCAGAACAGCCTTCAGACGAACCGAACACTGGACGTCCTCGCCCTGGGCGTTGACCTCCTCAAGTTGGCCCTATAGGGCATAAGGCATCCAAGATACGGCGCTGGCTCCTCCAGCGATCCAGATAGTCCCCTTCCCCCGCGCGGTTGAAACCGCCGGCTCTCTTCACGGGCACATTTGATGCTGGGGCGTTTGGCACAGGTATCTTGATCCGGCGAGGAATGCGCCCGAGGACAAAGCGCGCGCCTGAATCTGGTGCGAGCCAGTCCGCTCCAGGATAGGCTTCTAGTGCACGGATTAGCACAGGAAGGCATGATCTCGATAAGGCACTCAGCAGTGCCGGGACGGCTGAGGCTGTCAGTGATTCCCCTCCACCGGAACCCCGAACTGAAGCAGGAGGTCGAGACGGCCGTCGCGGGAATTTCCGGCGTTCACTCTGTCTCGGCGAACCCGGTCACGGGCAACGTCCTGATCCTGTACAGCGCCGAAGCGCATTCCCACGCCGGGCTCATGGATCAGGTAGCGCAGCTGCTGGATGCGCGAGCCGACCCGCCGAACGGCACCGCCGCCGCTCCGAGCTCTAATGGCGGGCACCGCCGTCCTCGGGCTCCCGGTGACGCGGCGAGCGCTGCGACAGCTGTCCCGCCGGCGCCCACTGCCTCCGCCTGGTACGCGATGCCCGCGGCTGAGGTCGCCAGGCGGCTGAACGTCGATCCCGAAGATGGTCTGGACCCCGCGGAGGCTGAAGAGCGCCGGCGGGCAGTGGGACGCAACCGCTTTCCGGAGCCGGAGGAGCCCTCACTTACGAAGCTTGTCGCGAGCCAGTTCGCCAATGCGCCTGCTGCTCTTCTCGGGGCGGGCGTCGTGCTCTCCATCGCCACGGGGGCGGTCCTCGACGCACTGCTGATCGGCGGAGTGCTGGTGGTGAACGCAGCCATCGGCGCCGCGACCGAGAGGTCCGGTCGCCGGGCCATAGCCGCGTTACGGCGGTCCGTGCCGATTCCGGCGCGCGTCCAGCGCGGCGAGACGACGATGCAGGTGAACGCGGACGACCTGGTGCCCGGCGACGTCGTATATCTGCTTCCCGGGGACCCCGTGCCCGCAGACGCCCGAATTCTGGATGCCCATCACATGCAGGTCGAGGAGTCGGCCCTCACGGGCGAGTCGTTGCCGGTCGAGAAGACTGCCGAGAGCGTCGACGCCAACGCGCCACTTGCCGACCGCACATCCATGGCTTATCGCGGGACCACGGTAGTGGCCGGTCACGGGCGAGCGATCGTGGTCGCGACGGGGCGAGAAACCGTTATGGGCAGATTACGGGCGCTGGCCGCCCAGGCCAACCCGCCTCCAACCCCACTGGAGCGGGACCTGGACAGGCTCGGCCGTCAACTCGCGGTGGCCTCGGCGGGGATCTGTGTGGGGCTGGTGGGACTTGGGGCGCTGAGGGGCGTACCCCTGGTGTCGGCACTTTCTACGGCAATCGCCCTCGGGGTTGCCGCGGTACCGGAGGGGCTGCCTGCCACCGCCACGACGGTGCTGGCCCTCGGTTCCGGCCGAATGAGGGCGAAGGGCACTCTCATTCGCTCCCTCAGCGCCGCGGAAGCCCTTGGGTCGGTCACGGTAGTTTGCGCCGACAAGACCGGCACGCTAACGGAAAATCGCATGACGGCGGGAGAGATCTGGGTGAATGGCACGGGGATACAGGTGACCGGCCCTTCCCTCTCGTCGGCGGGCGGCTTCCGAGCCGGGCGCCGTCCCGTCACCCCCAAGCGCAACCGCGCCCTGGCTGAGACACTACGCGTGGGGGTTCTGTGTTCGGATGCGGAGATCGCGGAGGAGAATGGGGATGGAGAGTTGAGTATCGATGGCTCTCCGACCGAGGGCGCGCTTCTCGTGCTGGCCAGGAAGGCGGGGCTGGATATCGATGAACTGAGGAGCCTCTATCCCCGAGTGGACCGGCGAGACCGCGATGGCGGGCGTCGTCACATGATCACCGTGCACGGCGGGCCGGAGGGGCTGGTGGCCATGGCCAAAGGCGCTCCGGATGAGCTTCTGGAGCTGTGCGACAGAGCTCTGGTCGGCGACTCCATCGTCCCGCTCGATGGACAGCACCAGGCGACCTTGAGTCAGCGGAACGCGGCGATGGCCGAGAGTGGCATGCGAGTGCTCGCCTTCGCCAGCAAGCAGCTCTCACTGGGATACGGTGAGGATGATCTCGACGGTGGCTTCGTCTGGTGCGGGCTGGTTGGACTCGTGGATCCCGTTCGAGCGGCTGCGCGTGGAGCGGTGTCCGCCCTCAGAGAGGCCGGCGTGCGCACGGCTATGATCACAGGAGACCAAGCCGGAACAGCCGTCGCCGTTGGTAGGAAGCTCGGACTCGACGAACCATTGCGGGTGCTGGAGGCAGGCGACCTGAAGTCGCTGGACCCCGAGGTACTGCGCGGGTTGGTTCACCAGG
>JAJYKO010000955.1 GCA_021788565.1 Chloroflexota bacterium | reverse complement strand
GAAAAAGCCTCTTCGCTATGCTCGCAGGGTTCACGATCCGCCCTCCCACGATCGACCAGATGAATCCCAACGACTCGGCGGGCAACCCTGCCCACCATCTATGACTGCTGGCGTTACTTGGCGTTCGTTCTTTCCCCTCCACCAGGCTATCTGGCTTTCGTCTCCGTCCCTACTTCGCCGCCGGGTTGCTCGTCGCGGCCGGCAGGAAGGCGAAGAGCTTCAAGCAGGTCGTCTTCCGTCCGCAGGACCGCTTGCCGGCCCGAGAGGACGACCATCCTGTCGCCGCCGACGTCCGCCCTGATGACGGGGACGCCGGGGTATTCCGCGAGGAGCAGGAAGATGAGGTCGAGCGGCGGCGTGGTCGCCTGCTCGCAGAGGATGATCGCGTCGGGTCGGGCGACGCGTAGCCCCGCCATCACATCAGGGGTTGTGGTCTCGATCTGGATGACTTCGAACTCCTGCCGGCTCCTCAAGGTGGAGGCCAGAGACGAGGCGACCACGGAGTTGCCGAGCAGTACCATCCTCCGCGTCCTCGCCATCGGGCCTCCCATTTCCCCAATCCTGGTCGGCTATGACCAGCCGTCTTCTTAGCACCACTCCCGGGCCACGCTGGAAGGCTTGCCCAGCGAACCGTGGCGAGTATGCATCGGGCCGGCCCGGGTGAGAATGTCCCTGGGGTACAGTTGAGGGGAAATCGAAGTACAGGAAAAGTGCAACTTTGGGGTACAGGAAAAGCGAAGTCGGAGGGAAGGAGATGCAGTACCCGGCCATACTCGGTGCGCAAACGTGATGATTGCGGTCGGTGTTGCCGTCAGGGCTCGGGTGTCCCCTGAGTAGCTGGGTGTCATCCTGAGGCGAAGCCGAAGGATCTCCGCGTGGACGAGTAGAGATGCTTCGCTATCGCTCAGCATGACAGGCTTGACGACGCTTCGCCCGGAAGAGGCCTAGCGTCCCCCAACCCAGCCCATGCGGCGGGCGTACTCGATTACCTGCGCGCGGTTGTCCATGTGGAGGCGGGCGATGATCTCGCCCATGTGATACTTCACCGTGCGCTCGCTGAAGCCGAGCTGTGCGGCCACCTCCTTGTACATCAGACCCTGCGCGACGAGGGTGAGCACCTGCATCTGGCGGGCGGAGAGCCCCTCTACTTCGTCCTGCTGCGCGGCCGCCCGCACGGCCTTCATCTCCTCCGCCTGGTGGGCGAACTCCTTCAGAATTCGCCCGGCAAGGCCCGGCGATAGCGGCACTTCACCCCTCGTCAGCCCCATCAGCATGGCGAAGAACTCCTCCGTGTCCTGCGTCTTCAGCAGGTATCCCGTCGCCCCACTCTTGATCGCATCGAAGACGGCTTCGTTCTCGCCGGACATGGTCAGCATCACGATGGTGATCTCGGGCAGTTCCGCCTTGATGAGGCGGGTGGCGGCCAGACCGTCCAGGCGCGGCATCTGGACGTCCATAAGGACCACGTCCGGCCGAAGGGCGCGCGCCTTCTCCAACGCGTCCACCCCGTCCCGCGCTGTCCCGACCACCTCCACCTCTCGGGAGGTGAGAAGGTTCTTCAGGCCATCACGGAACAGGGGATGGTCGTCTACGATCAAGACCTTCATGTGTATCAGTCCTCCGGGGCACCCGTCTCCTTGGAATCAGGGGCGGTTGCAACTGGGCAGTCTTGCCGGGGAACGCGGACTACCACTCGCGTGGACTGGCCAGGGGCAGATTGCACCTCCAGGGTGCCGCCCACCTCCTCCGCCCGCTCCCGCATGAAGCGCAGCCCGTACTTCTGGCCGTCGCCCGCAACCTGCCCCGGGTCGAAGCCCTGTCCGTCGTCTGCGACCGTTACTTCCACCTCCCCGCCATTCACGGCGAACTTCACCTGCACGTGAGTGGCGTGGGCGTGCTTCCTGGCGTTGGTGAGGGCTTCCTGGATGATGCGAAGGAGCTGCACCTGCGCCGCCGGCGCCAACGTCTCGTCTTTCAACTCGGGCGGTACGGCCATCTCCACCGAGAGGCCGTAGCTGACACTGAAGCGCTCCAGGTAGTGCCTCAAGGGGGCGCGGAAGCCGGGGTCGGCGTCGGCCGCCCTGGCTCCGAGGATGTACTCCCGGATGTCGGCGTGGGCGTCCTGGGCGACTGAGGCCAATCGGGCGAGGTAGGATTCGGCCGTCTTGGGGTCCCTAGCAATAAGCCCCTGGGCTGCCTGGGCCTGCATCTTCACGAAGCCCAGCACCTGGCCCAGGCCGTCGTGCAGCTCCCGGGCAACCCGCTCGCGCTCCTGCAGCGCGGCAAGGGCCCGCTGCTGCTCGACCAGCATCTCCTGGGCTCGCTTGGTCTCCGTGATGTCGCGAAACGTAAGAAGTCGGCCAAGTCGGAAGCCACGCCGGTCTATCAACGGTGAGGCGCGTACCCCATAGTAGCGCCGCTCCCCCTCCGCCTCCAGCAGAAACTCCGCCTCTCTCTCGGTTGTCGCGAGGCAGATCTCGCTGAGCCCCGAATGCACGGCCAGGATATCAGCCGCCTGCAGGCCCAGGGCTTTCGCCCTCGGGATGCCCAGCAGGCGCTGGGCCGCCGGGTTGAGGTCCACCAGGCGGCCCCGGGCGTCCAGCACCAGCATGCCGTCCACCATCCGCTCCAGGACGGTCTCGCGGGCCACCGGGACGACGTCGAAGAGGCCGAAGCGGAAGAGGGCGATCGCGTACGCCACCCCCGGGACGTTCGCAAGCGCCAAGGGCAGGTCGAGCGGCGAGAACGGGTTATTTCCGAGGGTACCGGCGGCCAAGCCGACCCTTGGCACGAGCTGCCCGACGAGGATGATGGCGACCGGCCAGCGATGAATCGGCGAGCGAAGGAACAGCCGGATCAGGACGAGGGTCGAGACGAGGAACAGGAGGTAGATATAGGCGGTGAACAACCAGCCGGCGGGGCCAAGGGCGAGCGCCCCGCTCGGGTCGACGCCCGCCCAGGCCAGGTAGTGGACCTCATTGGTGAAAGCCAGCAGCGCGAAGCCCAGCGGGGGCACGGCGAGCAGCGCCAGCGTGCGGCGCGTTAGCCATCTACCCAGCCCGGCATACTCGAGCACGAAGCAGAAGGCGGCGGGAAATGCGAGTGCCCTCGCCGACTCCGCGGCCCGGG
>JAJYKO010000954.1 GCA_021788565.1 Chloroflexota bacterium | reverse complement strand
GCTTCTTCATCGCCTTTGCCGTGAAGTTGCCGGTTGTGCCGTTCCACAGCTGGCTGCCCGACGCCTACACCCAGTCACCCACAGCGGCCACCGTCATCCTGGCCGGCATCATGGCCAAGACCGGGGCCTACGGGCTGCTGCGCTTCGTGGTGCCCCTGTTCCCGGGAGCGGCTGCTCAGTTCGCACCGATAGCCATGATCCTGGCGGTGATCGGCATACTGTACGGCGCACTTCTCGCGTTCGGACAGACCGATGTGAAGCGGCTGATCGCTTACACCAGCGTTGGGCACATGGGATTTGTGCTGCTGGGCGTGTTCGCGTGGAACCAGCTGGCCCTGCAGGGGGTGGTGATGGAGATCATCGCTCACGGCATCAGCACTGGGGCGCTGTTCATTCTGATGGGCGCTTTGATGGAGCGGGTCCACAGCCGTGACATGGGGCAGATGGGTGGTCTCTGGGGGATAATGCCCCGCCTGAGCGGGTTGACTCTGCTGTTCGTTCTGGCCTCGATCGGGCTCCCCGGCCTCGGCAACTTCGTCGCCGAGTTTCTGATCCTGGTTGGCACCTTCCGCGTGAGTGTCGCGGCGGCGGTGGTGGCCGCCCTGGGCATCATCCTATCCGCGGTTTATGGGCTGTGGCTGGTTCAGCGTACGTTCCAGGGGCCTGTACCGCAGGGCTTGAGGCTGCCGGATATCTCGATGAGGGAGGGCATCACGATGGGTGCCATGGTGCTGGTCATCGTGTGGCTTGGGCTCTACCCGCAGCCCGTACTGAACACCGCGGGCCAGGGCCTGAACAACCTGATGAAGTCGACCGCGACCGTCGAGGTGCCTGGCAGTCCACTGACGCAGCAGAGCGCCGAGCCGTTTTCCGCGGGCGTAGAGGTGAGGCGTTGAGCGGTTCTGACTTGTTCGCTCTGCTGCCGATACTGGTTCTGTCGGCGGCAATCGTGGTGATCATGCTGGTCACCGCGTTCTTTCGCAACCACGCGCTGATTGCGGGCCTTACTCTGGTAAGCCTGGCGCTCGCATTCGCCGCGATCTTCGTGGTGGCTCCGTCCGCGCCCAGACAGGTTACTCCGCTGCTGGCGGTGGACAGCTACTCGCTTTTCTTCGCGGGACTGATTCTGGTCGCGAGCTTCGCGGTGGCACTGCTGTCATACGGATACCTGCAGAGGGTAATCCTGCAGCGCGAGGAGTTCTACCTGCTTCTCATGCTGGCAACGCTGGGGTCGATCATTCTCGCCAGCTCTACCCATTTCGCGTCCTTCTTCCTGGGTCTCGAGATCCTGAGCGTTTCGCTGTACGGCATGATCGCCTATCCGAGGTGGCGCGAGATCAGCATCGAGGCGGGCTTGAAGTACCTGGTCCTGGCCGGAGCTTCATCAGCCTTCCTGCTGTTCGGCATGGCCCTGACATATGCTGAACTGGGCACCATGGAGTTCGCTCGCATGGCCTCCGCGGCCGCGGCAAGTGGCGTGAGCTCGGGAATCTTGATGACGGGGCTGGCCATGATTATCGTGGGCTTCGGGTTCAAGCTGGCGGTCGTGCCGTTCCACCTCTGGACGCCCGACGTGTACGAGGGCGCTCCGGCACCGGCGACCGCCTTCGTGGCGACGGTTTCGAAGGGGGCGACCTTCGCTCTGCTGCTGCGCTTCTTCACGCTGGTAGACATCCGGCACCAACCATCGCTCTTCCTGGCCGTCGCGGCGATCGCAGTGGCCTCCATGCTGGGCGGGAACCTGCTGGCTCTGCTTCAGGACAACGTCAAGCGAATCCTGGCGTACTCCTCCATCTCGCACCTGGGCTACATGCTGGTGGCCTTCCTGGCGACCGGGGCGCTGGGACCGATCGCCGTGGCGTTCTATCTCGTGGCCTACTTCGTGACTACCCTGGGGGCCTTCGGAGTGGTCACGGTGCTCTCGGGCCGGGAACGGGACGCGGACAGCCTGGACGACTATCGGGGGCTCTTCTGGCGGCGGCCGTGGATCGCCGGCACCTTCACTGCGATGTTGCTGTCCCTGGCGGGTATTCCCCTTACCGCCGGCTTCGTGGGCAAGTTCTACCTGGCATCGGCGGGTGTCGGCTCGGCCCTCTGGGTGCTGGTGGTGATCCTGGTGGTGGGCAGCGGCATCGGACTCTACTACTACCTGCGCGTCGCCAGCGTCATGTTCGTTCGCCAGCCCGAGGGGGCGGCCGTCCTGGCGACTCAACCTTCGGCGGCGGGCGGACTGGTGCTCGGCGTCCTGGCGGTGCTGCTGCTGTGGTTTGGCGTCTATCCCGCGCCGCTAATCGACCTGATCCAGTCGACCGTGGGACGGCTGGGGTAAGGGGGAGCCAGGCGCGATCTGGCGGGCCGGCAGAGCCGCCGGCCCCTACGGGGGTTCGGAAGAGGCCAGCAGCGGTATGAAACCGGCAGGCGGGCGATCCAGCGGATCGCCCGCCTGCCGCGCGGATGTTCTGGTCGGCTAGCAGACGACGCCGACCAGGCAAACGATTCGGTGCATGCCGCCATGCCAGCTCGTGTTGCGGCCCCTACTCGGTGGTGACGATCGGCTCCGTGGGCGGCACGCTGCTGGAGGGAGCGTG
Organism: Chloroflexota bacterium; assembly: GCA_021788565.1. Next base: position 543 of record JAJYKO010000954.1, on the reverse strand, counting down.
ACCGTTCGGATTAATGGCTCCCTGCATGAGAGCCGTCACCATGTCGATCGGGACGGGGAATATGATGGTGGAGTTCTTCTCCACCGCGATCTCCGTCAGCGTCTGCAGGTAGCGTAGCTGCAGGGCCGTTGCGCTCCGGTTCAGCATGTCGGCGGCGTCGGCCAGCCTCGCCGAAGCGTCGTACTCGCCCTGGGCATGGATGACCTTTGCCCTCTTTTCGCGCTCGGCCTCGGCTTGCTTGGCCATGGCCCTCTGCATAGTCTGCGGAAGCTCCACGTCCTTGACCTCCACGACACTCACCTTGACCCCCCAGGGCTCCGTTTGCTCGTCGATGATCTCCTGCAGATGGCGATTGATCTTATCGCGCTGCGCAAGCAGTTCGTCCAGGTCGGATTGGCCGAGCACAGCCCGCAGGGTGGTCTGTGCTATCTGGGAGGTGGCTCGGATGTAGTCCAGCACCTTCACCACGGCCATGGAGGGATCCATAACCTTGAAGTAGATCACCGCGTTGACCTTGACGGTCACGTTGTCGCGGGTGATCAC
>JAJYKO010000953.1 GCA_021788565.1 Chloroflexota bacterium | reverse complement strand
GTCGATCCCAGGTGGGTGGAGATCAGCTGGGAAGAGGCTTTCAACACCGTCGCTCAGAAGCTGCGCGAGGTCCGAGCGGACGATCCGCGTAAGCTGATGATGATCCCGGGCCATATTGGAACCAACTTGCTCGGGAACTTCGGCGCCGCTTTCGGTACCCCCAACGTCGTAAACGCCGGCACTTCCACCTTCTGCGGAGGCGGCAGCTCCACGATGAGCACCTGGCTGGTGGGGGAGGGCCACGGTTACCCGGACATGGCGCGCAGCAAGTATGTGATCTCCTTTGGCGCACAGTCGGTTCAGGGCTCCAAGGGCACGCCGCGCCAGCTCAAGGACTACATCGACGGTAGGGATCAGGGCGTTCACGTCGTTAACGTGTCGCCCATGGTGACTGCTTCCACCGCCAAGGCCGACGAATGGGTGCCGCTGCGGCCCGGCACGGTTATTCCCTTCTGCCTGTCTATGGCCCATGTACTGGTCAACGAGCTTGACACTTTCGACGCCGATTTCCTCATGAAGAAGACCAACGCTCCCTACCTGATCGGTCCCGACGGCAAGTACGTTCGCGACAATACCACGCAGGTGGACGATAAGGTCCGGGGCAAGGTCGGCAAGCCGCTGGTGTGGGATACCACAGCCAACGCCGCGAAGGTCTTCGACGATGCCACGCTCGGGGACGTGGCGCTGGAGGGGAGCTACACCGTAAACGGCGTGAAGGCGCAGACCACCTTTGAGCTGCTGAAGGCGCACGTCGGCGAGATGCCTCCGGAAAAGTCCGAGGCGATCACGGGCGTTTCAGCCGGCACGGTCCGGCGGCTCGCCAAGGAGTGGGCCGACAACGCGAACATTGGAAAGACCATCACGATCGACGGCGTCACGATGCCCTACCGTCCGGTGGCTGCCATAGCCGAATCTGGCGCCAAGGGACATATCGATGCGGATCACATCGTGATGGCGTCGTACCTGCTGTGCGAGCTGGTGGGGGCCATCGGTGTTCCTGGGGCGATGAATGCCGCGGGGATGCCGAACCTGGCGATCAACCCCGCGGACGGGATCGTCACGAGTCCAATGAACTACCGGCCCATCCAGTATCCCTCGCCGGTGATCTCGCAGAATACCCTCTACCCCAGCCAGGGCGGATCGGGCGCCCTCACCTATCTGGCATTGACTGACCCAGCGGCGTTCAAGGCGTCCTACGTGCCCATCGTTCTCGGCTTCCAGGGCGGCAACGCACAGCAACTGGGTGGGGACCCGGAGACCATCAACAAGGCCTTCCAACAGTTCAAGTTCATCTTCTCCGTCTCCCTGGTGTTCGACGAGCCGACTGAGCAAGCCGACATCGTGTTCCCCGAGTCCAGCTGGCTCGAGCGCTACAGCTTCCAGGCTGTGGCCCCTCACGGCTGCCTTACCGACGCCGACCGCAAGGGCGGCATCGGCACCTCTATCTACCAGCCTGTAGTGGAGAACGTATTCGATACCAAGAACGGCGACGACATCTGGCTCGAACTGGCTCGCAGGGTGGGCATCGCCGAGGGTGAGAAGGGTCTCTACGCTGCGATCAACAAGGCTTACGGTATCGATGCTGCACATGCCCTTCCCACGACGGGGAACGTGACGTGGACCGACGTTGTGGATCGAGTGGTGCGGACCAAGCACGGTGACAACCACGGGCTGGACTGGTTCAGGGAGAACGGCCTGCTCCTGGACAAGCCTGTGACCGCTGGTGCCTTCTATGGGGCGGCGAAGTTCCCCAAAGCTAAGTTCCCGATCTACTACGAAGAATTCGTGGTCTGGCGCGAAAAGCTGGCACAGGAGATCAAGCAGAAGAACATCAGCTATAAGCCGTCCAACGACTTTGTCCTGAACGCCTACCAGCCGCTGCCAGTGTGGCGAGAGCATCCGGAGCATACGGCTCCGGCGAGCTACCCGCTCTACGCTATCAACTTCAAGATCATGGAGCTGTTCTACGGCAACATCGATCAGCCATGGCTTAACGAGTGGGCTTTCAATAACGACTCCTACGCCACGGCAATACTGATCAACCCCGCCACCGCGGCGGGCCTGGGCCTAAAGGATGGAGATCAGGTCGAAGCACAGTCATTCACCGGAGGCAAGACGCAGGGGCAGGTCAAGCTGACCAACCTGGTGATGCCCAGCCTAATCGCCATCGGCGGGGCCTGGGGAGCGCGCTCTGTTCACATCTATCCGGGGGCACGGCGAGGACCTCACTTCAACTCGCTATGGAAGATCAGCCCGGAGTTTCTGGATCCCCTGAGGGGAAGTATCGACCTCACAACGCGCGCACAGTTGGTCAAGGTGTAGCCACTGGGAAAGGAGTAGATGAAAATGACTCGTTATGGCCTGGCGATCGATCTCGATCGCTGCGTGGGCTGTTACTCTTGTGCGATGGCGTGCAAGGCCGAGAACTATACTTCGTCCGGAGTCTGGTGGAACAAAGTCGTAGCGAAGGAGGAAGGGGGCTTCCCTGCGGTTCGTCTGACCTTCACGCCGCGCGCCTGCATGCACTGCGATAACCCGGCCTGTGTAGCGGTTTGTCCCACGGGCGCTAGCCACAAGCGGGACGACGGCATCGTCGTCATAGACAAGGAGAAGTGCATCGGGTGCCGCCTGTGCTTAGCAGCGTGCCCTTACCAGGCCAGGACCTACCTGGAGAGTTACCAGAGCTACTATCCGGACTATGGGCCGAGCCGGTACGAGCAGTTCGGCGCCCAGTTCCATCGAGCGAATACGGTCGAGAAGTGTCACCTCTGCTCCCACCTGGTGGATATGGGCCAGGAGCCGGCCTGTGTGCAGTCCTGCCCAGCCTATGCTCGAACCTTTGGCGACCTGGACGACCCGAACAGCACAATCTCACAGAAGATTGCCAAGGGGAATGCTCAGCAGATCCTGGTAGAGAAGGGCACCAAGCCCAAGGTCTACTACACATCGTAGCCTAGCAGGGCGGACACCAACGGCCCCGTTGGCCAGTGAGAACTGGCGGAAGGGCCAAGGACCGGGAGGGCGAAGCTCCTGCTGAGCCGCCTCGTGGTTGCCGACTAACGCGCCCTGAATGGACGGACGTCACAGCGTGGGGAACGGTGGTCCTGCGCGACGTAGTGGCTCGCCGGGAGG
>JAJYKO010000952.1 GCA_021788565.1 Chloroflexota bacterium | reverse complement strand
ATATTTGCATAACCGGCTGCGCCAGATTAGCGCCGATACTAAACTACGTCAACTATTGTTATTGGCGCGGGTTCGGTTGCGGTTCGTAATATGCAGTAGTTTCCCCGCACCATTGGCGATCTCTTTGCCTGCCTCGGATGGCATGCAGCTTGTCCCCGGCGGGTTTCTTCCATGCCTGTAAGGAGGACTGATGAGCGACCGCATCACCCGCGCTATCGCTGAGTACGCCGTTGGGGTCTCAGGAGAACTGAACGATCGGATCCGGCACGAGACGAGAAGGCGCGTGCTGGATTCAATCGGCACTGCATTGGGCGCCTTCCACCAATCGACGCCGACGGTGGCTCGCCGCTACGCCTACCAGACGCCCTTTCTGAGCGGCAGCCTGATCTGGGGTACTCCCTTCCGGACGACTCCGGAGGCCGCGACGCTGGCCAATGGCGTGGCCATCCGCTACTTCGACTTCAACGATACCTATCTTGGCCTCGAGCCTCTCCATCCCAGCGACATGATCGCCGGTATGGCAGCCATGGGGGAGTGGATCAACTCCAGCGGTGCAGACCTGATCCTGGCCACCGCCATAGGCTATGAGGTCGGCGTGAACTTGTGCGACGCCCTGAGCGTCAGAAAATTCGGCTGGGACCATCCCATCATCACTTCGATTGGGGCCACCGCGGGGTTGTGCCGTATGATGGGCCTCTCCCAGCTGGAGACGGAGAACGCCCTCTCCCTCACCATCGTCCCCCACGTGCCGATGCGCCAGACCCGGGCGGGCGAGCTCTCGATGTGGAAAGGCGCGGCTGCCGCCGATGCCGTCCGCCAGTCCGTCTACGCCTGTCTACTGGCGGCCTCCGGGATGCAGGGTCCCTTCCAGCCCTTCGAGGGGGAGATGGGCTTCGTGCGGCAACTGGTTGGTGGTTCCATATCCAACGAGGCGGCACTGGCGCCCATCTTCGAGGGCAGGTCCCCAACGCGGCTCGCGGACACCTACATAAAGGCGTGGCCGGTGGAGTACCACGCTCAGAGCGGAGTGGATGCGGCGCTGCAGATCCGCAAGGAGATCGGGGATCCCTCTCGCATCTCGAGGATCAACATCGCCACCTTCAAGGCGTCGTACGAGATCATCGGCAAGGACCCGGAGAAGTGGCACCCGAAGACCCGCGAGACGGCCGATCACTCCCTGCAGTACATCGTCACCGCAGCTCTCCTGGACGGCCGGGTGAATCAGGAGACGTTCAGCATGGAGCGCATCTCGGATCCGGTCATCCAGAGGATGCTCCAGGACGCGGTCACCCTTGAGGAAGACGATGCCCTCACCGCTGGCTATCCAGAGGGGATCCCCAACCGGGTCGAGGTGGAGACGGTAGACGGGAAACGCTTCGTGCGCGAGGTGAAGTTTCCGCCAGGCCACGCCCGAAACCCGATGAGCGACGAGCTTCTCCAGGAGAAATACACATCCCTCGTGGAGCCGATGCTTGGCGGCGAGACGGCCGCGAAGGTGGCGCGTATCGTGGGCACCCTGGAGACGGTCCCTAACGTCCGTGACCTTACGAAGCTACTGGTGGTGTAAGAAATGGCAACCATCTTTGAAGCGTCCCCTGACCTCGGGGCGCAGTTCCGGTCGCTTCTCGCCGCAGGCAGGACCATCATGGCCCCCGGGGCCTTCAGCCCTCTCGCCGCCATCCAGGCGCGCGAGGCGGGCTTCGAGTGTGTATACTTTTCCGGCGCCGCCTTCTCGGCATCCATGGGGATGCCTGATCTAGGGCTCTTCACCCTCACCGAACTGTCCGACGCCGTTCGGAAGCTGGTCGCGGCAGCTCAGCTACCAGCTATCGTGGACGTGGATACGGGCTTCGGCGAGACGCTGAACGTGGCCCGCACAGTCCGCGAGCTGGAGGACGCTGGCGCCGCCGCGATCCAGATCGAGGACCAGCAGATGCCAAAGAAGTGCGGGCATCTGGAGGGGAAGCAGCTGATTCCCGCCGAGGAGATGGCGGAGAAGGTCTCCATGGCGGTGAAGATGCGTCGGGGGCTCTCAATCGTGGCCAGGACCGATGCCCGGGCGGTGGAGGGGATGGAAAGCGCCATCGCCAGGGCTCGACTCTACAGGGAAGCCGGCGCAGACGTGATCTTCCCGGAGGCGCTGCAGTCGGAGGATGAGTTCGGTCTCTTCGCCCGGGAGGTCAAGGGCCCGCTCCTGGCGAACATGACGGAGTTCGGGAAGAGCCCACTCCTCGGCGTCGAAAGGCTGTCTGAACTGGGCTACCAGCTGGTGATCTATCCAGTCAGCGCGCTCCGTATCGCGGCTCGGGCGGTCGAGCGCTTCTATCAGGAGCTAAAGGCCCGCGGCGGCCAGGCGGGAATGGTGCCCGAGGTGCTGACCCGTGACGAACTGTACCGGCTGATCGACTACCAGGACTATGTGGACCTCGACGCCATGCTGAAGAGGAAGAATCAGAGGACGAGTTGAGCAGAGAAGAAGATATGCCCCAGGAGGAGCTTCACTGGAAGTCCGCGATCGGCTTCGCGCGACCCGGTGCCATCAACGTGCGGGGGTACCGGCTCACCGATCTGATCGGCCACGTCTCCTTCACCGAGATGGCGTGGCTCGTCATGCTCGGCGAGCTGCCGCCGCCGGAGGTTGCACGAGTGATGGACGCCGTGCTGGTCTCGGCTGCCGAGGCCGGCGCCCGTTCTCCTTCCGTGCTGGCGGCCCGTACGGTCGCTTCCTGCGGGGCGCCGCTGACGGCGGCTGTGGCAGCGGGAGCGCTGGCCATCTCCAAGTACCACGGTGGGGCAGTCGAGGACTGCATGCGCCAGATGATCTCAATACGGAAGGAGGTGACCGCTGAGATAGCCCCTCTGGAGGACGCGTGTAGACAGGCGGTCCAGCGGCGGCTCGCGAAGGGCGAACGGTTGGGGGGCTTCGGGCATCGCCTTCACAAGGAGGTGGACCCGAGGGTGGAGAAGCTGTTCGAGGTCACCCGGGACGCGGGCTTCGAGGGGGAGTACCTGGAGTTGGTTTTCGCCGTCGAGCGGGCGCTCGAGGCGGAGACGGGCAAGAAGCTGCCTGTGAACGTGGACGGTGCCTACGCGGCGGTGCTGTGCGAGATAGGCTTCCCTCCGGAGCTGTCC
>JAJYKO010000951.1 GCA_021788565.1 Chloroflexota bacterium | reverse complement strand
CGTTGTACGGCTTGGGGAAGGGGCTCTGCCACTCGCCGGTCCACATTCGATTGAGGCTCTGGGTGATACCCGAGTCTCCCCCGGTAAATGCCTGGATGAGCTGCGCCCATCGCCCGGCCAACTGCTGAACTGCCGGACTACCCGGGTCATCACCGCGCGCCGCGGCAGCCTTCATACCGGCAATCACGTCGGCCCAGGCCTGCTGGTCCGCCAGCGCCTGCTCCTCCGTATAGCCCCTGGCGCGCTCCTCTAGCTGCCTCAACTGCTCCTCCGTGTAGTACTTCCTGTACCAATCCTTGTACTCTTCCATCTGCGTCGCCTTGATCGCCTGTATTAGAGATTCCGGATCGAGTTCCTTCCGCTGCTCGACCGTCTCTCGCAGCGCCTCAATTGCCCGAAGCACCGCATCGATCTGCCGGCGCTTCTCGACCATCATCTGCCGCTGCAGATCCAGGGATTCCGCTATCCTCAGAGGGTTCAACTGCACCATCTCCCGGATCTGCTCCAGCGAAAAGCCCAGAAACTTGAGGGCAAGGATCTGCTGCAGCTTCACGAGGTCCCGGTCCATGTACCGTCTGTGGCCGGCTTCCGTCACCGAGGAAGGCCGCAGGAGGCCTACGTTGTCGTAGAAGCGCAGGGTTCGGGCGGTGACGCCTGCCCTGGCGGCGAACTGGCCGGTAGGATAGCTTCGCGCGATCAAGACTCCAACCTCCTTTCGAGTAGCAGCCTAAAGGATGACGTAACGTCAGTTGCAAGCCCCCAAGAGCACGAGATTCTACCGCATTCCACGCTGAGGCGAGCCGACCTGGTACAATAGCCCATAGTTATGCTGCAAGCTGTAGACATCACGAAGTACTTTGGCGCCGAAGTGGTCCTGGAAAGGATCAGCCTCGAGCTCAACCCCAACGAACGGGTGGCCCTGGTCGGACCTAACGGCGCCGGCAAGTCCACCCTCCTCCGCATCCTGATAGGGGAGTTGGAGCCCGATTCCGGCCGGGTCCAGCTCACCCCCGGCCGCACCATGGCCTATCTTCCTCAGGATGCCGGCTGCGAGCCCGGCCGCACTCTTCACGAGGAGATGCTGGCCCTCTTCGAGGACGTCGTCGCCCTGGAGGAGGAGCAACGCCGTCTCGAAGAACGAATGCACGGCCTGGATGCCAGTTCGCCTGAGTTGATGCCGCTGGTAGAGGCGCACGCCAGACTCCACGACGAGTTCGAGCGTCGTGGCGGCTACACTATAGAGGCAGAAATCGGTCGTGTCCTGTACGGGCTGGGTTTCAGCATGGAGGACTACGGCAAGCGGACGGAGCACTTCAGCGGGGGCTGGCAGATGCGGATAGCCCTCGCCAGGCTGCTGCTCCAGCGTCCGGACCTGCTGCTGTTGGACGAGCCCACCAACCACCTGGACCTGAGGGCCACGGAGTGGCTGGAGGGATACCTTCGACAGTACAGGGGTGCAGTGGTGGTTGTTTCCCACGACCGCTACTTCCTTGACCTGGTAGCCACTCGCACCCTGGAGCTCCAGCGAGGGCACCTGACCGAATACCCCGGCAACTACTCCTATTACGTGAAGGAGAAGACCAGGCGGGAGCGGGAGCAGGAGGCGGCGTTCCAGCGACAGCAGATGTACCTCAACCGCCAGCAGGCGTTCATCGACCGTTTTCACGCGGACAAGCGGCGCTCCAGCCAGACGAAGAGTCGCGAGAAGCTGCTGGAGAAGATGGACAGGGTGGAGGCACCCCAGGGAAAGACCAGGGCGATCAAGTTCCGTTTCCCCTCTTCCACACCCAGCGGGAGGAAGGTGTTCGAGCTGCACGAGACCGGCAAGGAGTACGGCGGTAAGTGGGTCTTTAGCGGGTGCGAGCTGCTGGTGGAGCGCGGCGACCGGGTGGCGATGGTTGGCCCCAACGGATCTGGCAAGTCCACCCTGCTACGGCTGTTGGCAGGGGTTGAGAAGCCGGACGCCGGCAGCATCTCCCCGGGCGTTAACGTGCTCCGTGCCTACTACGCCCAGGATCAGTCCGAGACCCTGGACGACGGTAACACCGTCCTGGAAGAGATTTACGGAGCGGCGCCGAAGGACTGGATGCTGGAAGACGTCCGCGCCATGCTCGGGCGGTTCCTCTTCTCCGGAGATGACGTCCACAAGCCGATCGCGGTGCTAAGCGGCGGGGAACGAAGCCGTCTGGCGCTGGCCAAGATGTTGCTGCGTCCGTCCAACGTTCTCCTGCTGGACGAGCCCACAAACCACCTGGACGTCGCGGCTCGCGAGACTCTGGAAGCCGCCCTCCTGGATTACCCTGGCACGCTGGTCATCGCCTCGCACGACCGCTACCTCGTGGACAAGCTGGCCAACAAGGTGGTGGACGTGGAGGGCGGCCAGATCACCCTCTACCCGGGCAACTACACGAGCTACCGAGAGAAGAAGGCGGCGCTGGCCGAAGGGGACGGAGGACAGGGGTCAGGGATCAGGGGACGAGGGAATCGCCCTCTCCCAGATGGAGAGGGCCGGGGTGAGGACAGAACCCAGAACTCAGAACCCAGAACCGGCCGTTCAAGACGCGGCCCTCAGTCCTCAGTCCTCAGTCCTCGGCAGCTACGAAGGGATCTGGAATCCGTGGAGAAGGAGATAATCTCCGCGGAGGAGAGGATCTCCGAGCTCGAACGGCTGATGGCGGAGCCCGAGCTGTTCGCCGATCCGGCACGCTCGGCGCCCGTGGTATCCGAGCACACCGAGCTTTCCGCCCGCCTTACCCAGCTCAACCAGCGCTGGGAAGAGTTGGGCAACCTGCTGCAACGCACGGAGGCCGCGGGTCCCGTTTAGGGGCCGCGACGGCCCCTGAGCCCCGACTCCCAAACAGGCCCCCTGTGCTATACTGCCCGTCGCCGATCCTTCCAACCTCGACGGCCACATTGGAGTCCACCGCGATGAGCCTTCGTTCCGGGGCAGGTGCGACGCTCAGGATGCTGCTCGCGCCCGCCGCTCTCTACTTCGTACTGTTCTGCTTGCTCACCTACCCGCTGATAACCATGTTCTCCACCCGCCTCTTCGGAGACCTGGGCGACGGTGTCCAGAACTACTGGAACCTCTGGTGGATGAACAAGTCGATCGTGCAGATGCACGCTCCCTTCT
>JAJYKO010000950.1 GCA_021788565.1 Chloroflexota bacterium | reverse complement strand
CGAGCACTTCGCGATGGCGCAATTCCAGAGGCTGGCGGGCATTCAATTGGCTCTCGTTCACTTCCCTGACGGCAGCGCGAAGGCAGAAGCTGCCTTCCTGGGCGGGAGCGTGGACGCGTTTGTGGGCAATGTCGGCGACGGAGCGCGACTCGTGAAAAACGGTGATGCCCGCGTCCTCGGCGTCATGGACGAAGCTGAGAACCCATTCCTGCCGGGCGTCCCGACCTTCACTTCCCAGGGTTACAAGCTGGTGTTCGGCTCTTCCCGCGGCTACTCGCTTCCCGCGGGCGCGCCGAAGCAGGTTGTGGACACCCTTGCAAACGCCATGGGCAAGGCGTGCGAGGACCCGGATCTCAAGCAGAAGATGCTGGCCCAGGGTCTGACCCTGCGCTACAAGAACCCGCAGGACTACAGCAAGTACTGGGACGGCTACGAGACCATGCTCAAGGAGCTGATACCCCTGACCAAGCAATAGGGCGGCTCGGGAGAGGGGAGGTGGTGGAATCACTTCCCCTCTCTGGACCCGATCGAAGTGAAATCGATGCTACAAATGGAGCCCTGGCCTGCGGCCGGCAGCAGAGCCAGTGACCTCTTCGATCTCGTTGGGATGACGAAGCCCCGAAGGAGCAATGTTAATGACGCAAGGGCGCGTGCTGATAACAACGGTCTTCCTGTTTCCGGGCGACGATGTCGATCGCCTCATACGGGAAGCAGGTTTCGAGACTATCCACAGTCACTGGACGGGTAAGCGGACCGAGGACGAGCTTATCGATCTTCTCCAGGGGATCGACGGAGCGATCGTGGCCGGCGACAAGTTCACACCCCGAGTGATCCAGTCGGTAGATAGGTTGAAGGTGATCTCCAGGACAGGCGTCGGCTACGATGCTATCGACGTGGAGGCAGCCACCGCTCGGGGTATCGCGGTTTGCTCCACACCCTACGTGAACATGTACTCGGTCGCGGACTGGACGATAGCGCTGATTCTCCAGTGCGCTCGGAAGATTGTTCAGAACCAGGCCGCGGTACTTGCCGGCACCTGGAACCGCTTCGAGGGCCGCGAGCTCGCAGGCAGCACTCTCGGCATGGTCGGCCTGGGGAACATCGGCAAAGAGGTCGTTCGGCGTGCCAAAGCCTTTGGGATGAGGATCATCGCCTGTGACCCGAGGCGTGACGAGGAGTTCGCATCGGAGCAGAGCGTGACCTACCTGTCGATTGAGGAACTGCTTCGGGAGAGCGACTACGTTAGTCTGCACACCTTCCTGAACAAGGATACCCATCACCTGATCAACGCCGAGCGTCTTGCACTGATGAAGCCGACCGCTTACCTGATCAACACGTCCAGGGGTGGGGTCGTCGACCAGGAGGCGCTCTACGAGGCGCTAAAGGCCAGGCAGATCGCGGGGGCAGCGCTGGACGTCTTCGAGCGGGAGCCTCTTGAACAGGGAAGCCCGCTTCGTAGGCTGGACAACATTTACCTGTCTGGCCACTGTGGGGGCATAACCACTGATGCCCGGGCACGCTCCGGACGTACGGCTGCGGAAAATCTGCTGGCAGTTCTGCAAGGCAGGAATCCGGCCCACATAGTAAATCCAGAGGTCCTCAGGAACTCCTAACCCCAGCCGTAGAGCCACGAGCGCCGAGAACGAGGGCGCGACGCCTGGTTGGTATCTTTGCGTCTTTGTGATACCTTATGGCACCAACCTGTAACAGCTCTCAATGCTGAGGGGAGGAGAGAAAGTGGCACATCCCGACGAGCTCAAGTACGAACTGGTAGAAGGGTGGGAGAGACTTCCCGAGGGATTCAAACACCTGGACTGCGTAGGCGCAGGCATTGACGCGAACGATCGCGTCTACGTCATTACCCGCATGGATGCCCGGGTGATCGTCTACGAGCCCGACGGCAGCTTCGTGACCTCCTGGGGTGAGGGGATCTTCACTCCCAGGACTCACTGCATCAAGTTCGCTCCGGACGGCTCGGTCTACACCGCGGACGACGGCAACCACACCATCCGCAAGTTCAGCCCCGATGGGGAGCTGCTGATGACGCTTGGGACTCCAGGAGTTGCCTCCGACACCGGGTACGTAAAGGAAAAGGGGCTTTCCAGCATCACCCACGGGGGCCCTCCCTTCAACCGCCCGACAGGCGTCTCCCTGGCCCCCAACGGCGAGATCTACGTCTGCGACGGCTACGGCAACGCCCGCGTCCACCGCTTTACCTCAGATGGCAAATTAATCCAGTCCTGGGGAGAGCCAGGCATCGGCCCAGGGGAGTTTATGCTGCCGCACGACATCTGGGTGCAGCCCAATGGGACGGTGATGGTAGCCGATCGTGAGAACGATAGGATCCAGTTCTTCAGCCCCAACGGCGAGTTTCTGCGGGAATGGACCCATGTCCAGCGGCCTACGGGACTCGCGATGGATAAGGAGAACAGGGTCTACGTCTCCGAGCTGTGGTGGCGCGCCGGGCAGAAGTCTCCCAAGTATGGCCTCATCCCCGAGCACAAGCAAGGCAGGGTGAGCGTGCTAGCGCTAGACGGCACAGTGCTCGCCAGGTTCGGGCACGAAGGGGATAAGACGGCCCCAGGCAACTTCATCGCCCCCCACGGCATCGGTGTGGACTCTCAGGGCGACATCTACGTCGCGGAAGTGACTGAGACCTTCGGTGTAAAGGGCGGTGGACTTCCTTCCGGACTTCACACCTTCCAGAAGTTCCGCAGGGTCTAGCCGGTATCAGATCCGCTTCCTGCTCTTGAGTCGTGTTGTGTGATTGTTGCTGGGCAGCCGTCGCGACGGCGCAAGTCGCGCGGCCGCCCAGTTTTCTTCAGCGGAGCTCTTAACAGCCCGGCCGCGCTCACTGCCAGGCGGGATCGCTCGCGTTGAGCTGCCATCTGGTCACTTCAATGGATCCCTCAATAGCCCACTTGGGGGATTGCGTCGCCTACACCGTTCCTGCACCATTCACCGCGTAAGCATCGGCTTCATCGGGTGACAGCAGCCGTCGACCATGGTGCGCGGCTCCATCACTGGGTCAAGGAGGAGGATATGAAGAAGTTCTCTCGCTCGATCATAACAGGCATGGCCCTCAGCCTGATCGTGTTGGTTGGGTTAACGGGTTCGGCGGGAGCCGCGAAAGC
>JAJYKO010000949.1 GCA_021788565.1 Chloroflexota bacterium | reverse complement strand
CCGCCATTCGAGCACCCTATCGTCCACGGCCACGAGGCAGGTAGGCACGTCCATTCCCCGACCAACCATCGCGCCGACCATCCTGCCGGCTATCTCGAGCTCGCTCTCGCCCCGCTGGAGTTGCTGGCATACGGTGGCCATGGCCTCGCCGACGATCTTGCCAAGCGACCTGGCCCTTTCCTGCGCCGGCTGGCTCAGCCGGACCCGCAGCCTGGCCACCTCCGCCCCAACGATCTGAGCGTCAGCTGCCCACGGGACGCGGCTGTCAACGCCGACTGGTGCATTGGGAGCCAGGAGCTCTCCCAGAAGGCCGGCAGGCCCCTCCCACCAGGGGTAGGAGACAACTTTCCAGGGAAGACCGGCGAACTCCTCGGTTTCGAGCCTCCTGGCTTCGTTGTTGGAGGTTAGGAGCATCACATCGGTGGGAGTGATCAGGACACGGGCGGCGCCCTGGTCCGTCGACCAGTTCACGTAGCTGCGCCCTCCCCCGGCGAGCCACGCCACGTTGCTGTGGTCTGAGAGCAGCAGGCAGCCGAGACCTGCCGAGCGCATGAAGTCCCTGATCGTTTGAAGGTTGAAGCTGAACTCCGCCGGACGGTCCATCGCGTTAAGTACCCCCCCCAGGTACGGAGACGGGATGTATCGCCTTCAAGAAAATGGCGCCTTGACAGGGAGTTCCGGGAAAGATACGATACGAGCCTGAAAAGATATGACATTATACTAGCATACTCGCGGGCGTAGTCAAGAAGGAGAACCGAATGGCTCTCGATCGTTCCAGCCCTCTTCCTCTCTACTACCAGTTGAGGAACGCCCTGCTGCAGCAGATCGAGTCCGGCTCTCTCGTGCCGGGAGACACGCTGCCAACCGAACGTGAGTTGATCGACCGCTATGGCGTGAGCCGCATCACGGTGCGCCAGGCCCTCAACAGCCTGACGGCGGACGGATTGCTGTACCGTCAGAGAGGGCTCGGTACCTTCGTGCGTCGGAACCGGATCGAGCAGGAGCTCTCCTCCCTCACCGGTTTTTCGGAAGAGATGCTGTCCCGGGGCCTCTTCCCCAGTACCAGGCTGATCTCCGCGGAAACCGTGACCGCCGGCAGCGCGATTGCCGCGAAGCTCTCGATCGCTCCCGGGCAGAAGGCTTTTCGAATGGTCCGGCTCAGGCTCGCCGATGGTGAGCCGATGGCCCTCGACGTCAGCTGCGTCCCCGCGGACATCGGCGAGCGCTTGCTGAAGGAGGACCTGGAGGAGGCGCTCTACACCCTTCTTGGGAGGATGGGCATCGAACTGGATTGGGGAGACCAGGCGATCAAAGCTGCTCCCGCGGACGACCTGATGGCCCATCACCTGGGCGTCAAGAAGGGAACTCCTGTTCTTCTGATGGAGCGGGTCGTCTCCGCAACTGACGGCCGAGTGATCGAATACTCAAGGACCGCTTACAGGTCCGATCGGTACATCTACCGCGTGCGACTGAAGCGCGCCAAGGGCCCCGCGTCCAATCACACGCACAGCTGACGTATCCCAAGGAACAAGGCGTATCCCTGCGACAGCTGTTCGAGGAGGTCTACTACGGTGCATCGCGGCACCCTGGTTGTTGGGCAATCTGGCGGTCCCACAGCAGTGATCAACTGCAGCCTCCTCGGCGTGGTTGAAGAGACTATCGGCCACCCCGAGATCGGCTCGGTGCTGGGATTGGTGAACGGCATCGAGGGAGCCTTACAGGAGAACCTCCTGGATCTGGGACGGCAGCCCGCATCTATCCTGGAAGGGCTCTGCCGAACCCCGGCCTCGGCCCTCGGCTCCTGCCGCCGCAAGCTATCCTCAGCGGACTACGAGCGGATCTTGCGGGTGTTCCGCGCCCACGACGTCCGCTACTTCCTCTACATCGGCGGCAACGACTCGATGGATACTTCTTTGCAGATCGAGCAGCTGGCCAGGGCCGAGGGGTACGACCTGCGGGTGGTAGGTATCCCCAAGACCATCGACAACGACCTGCCTCGCACCGACCACTGCCCGGGCTACGGTAGCGTCGCCCGGTGGGTCGCCCGATCGGTCATGGATATCGGCAGAGACCTATCCTCGATGCGCACGTTCATGAGCGTGTACGTACTCGAAGTGATGGGCCGCAACGCCGGCTGGATCTCGGCCGCCGCGGGATTAGCCAACCGGCCAGAAAGCCCTCTGCCCCTGGTGATCTGTTTGCCCGAGCAACCCTTCGATAGGTCGCGGTTCTTGGAACAGGTGTCCCTGAAGTATCGCGAGTTCGGGTACGTGCTGGTGGTGACCTCCGAGGCGCTTCGCTCCAGTGATGGTCAGCTCGTAGCCGATGAGGCCGCTGTTCCCGTAGTCGACGCCTTCGGCCACAAGGTGGTTTACGGAGTAGGGGACTTCCTGACCAGGATGATCCAGGGGGAACTCGGCTTGAAGAGCCGCTCGGAGAGACCTGGCACCGTGCAGAGGGCCGCCATGGCCTGCGTCTCCCAGGTGGACCAGGCGGAGGCCCGGGAGGCTGGTCGCGCCGCTGTGAGGTTGGCCCTGGATGGACGCTCTGGCCAGATGGTGACCCTTGAGAGGCTGTCCGATCGGCCCTACCGCTGCACCACGGGTGCGGCACCACTGCGGGAGGTGGCCAATCGCGAGAAGCTGATCCCGAGCGAGTTCCTGATCCCCTTTGGGGTGACCCCAGCGTTCCTGACCTATGCCGCCCCGTTGATAGGGGAGCCGCTACCCGACTACGTCACCCTGGAGCCGCTGCTGGTACCTAAGCTAGTGATGAGTGATGAGTGATGAGTATGGGCTCCACTCACAACTGATCACCTGTTGAATTAGGAGGTCGAGAAATGGCTTATGACCTGAAGGGCTATCGCTTCTCTCGCGAGCGCTTCTTCCCGAAGGGGATCTTCGACCAGATCGCCGATGTGCGCGTAGAGCGGCCCGAGGCGGTGAGGGAGTTCGCGGCACGCCGAAAGAAACGGCAGCGACTCACCACCGATGGCAAGCTGGTGATCCTGGCAGCCGATCATCCCGCTCGGATGGTGACGTCGATGCTGGGGGATCCGCTGGGAATGGGCAGCCGAATCGACTATCTGGGGAGGATCCTGCGTGTGGCGGCCACCGTCAAGCTGGACGGGGTCAT
>JAJYKO010000948.1 GCA_021788565.1 Chloroflexota bacterium | reverse complement strand
AATGGTCGTGTTCACGGGCGGCATCGATCTTTCTGTGGGAGGCATGATAGATCTGGCCAATGGCCTTGCGGCTATCAACATGCAGAACAACCCTGCCAGTATTGTTGAATGGTCGGTCATCATCCTGCTGGTTGGGGCGGCCGGAGGTCTTCTGAACGGCCTGTTCGTAGTCTTTGGTCGGCTGCAGCCGATCCTGGTCACACTGGCTACCCTGTCCATTTATCAGGGGATAGCCATCAGAGTACTGCCGTCTCCCGGCGGTGCTGTTCCCCCCGCACTCACCACGATACTAACCAACCCGGCAGCGCCGACAGGACTTATTCCCCTGGCCGTGTTGATCGGGCTCTGGCTGTTGTTCAAGCGAACGCCTCTGGGCATCGGCATCTTCGCCATTGGCAATGACGAGCAGGCGGCTCGCGCCAACGGTGTGCCGGTGATGGTAACCAAGCTGGGAGCCTACGTGCTGGGAGGAATGCTTGCAGCGCTGGCAGGGCTTTTCCTCGCCGCCACCACCACTTCGGGCGATGCCACTGCTGGGAACGTATTTACCCTGACTTCCATCGCCGCAACCGTGCTGGGCGGAGTGAGCCTGATGGGAGGGCGAGGGAGCGCCATGGGGAGCGTAGCCGGTGCCTTCATACTGACTGTTCTGATCAACGTTCTTTTCTTCGCCAGCATTAACCCGCTCTACCAGTCGTTCTATCAAGGCCTGTTCCTCATTCTGGCCGTCGTAATCAGTTCGCTGGTCGGAGTTTACTTGAGGAGGAGAAAATGATCGGCCAGTTGACTCGTTTGCCACAACGGTTGGAACGATTCGGGCTAACCACCGACCGCCGTCGTATCGTTTATGCCTTCGCCGCGGCGATCATACTGTTCGCCGTCGGGCAGTTGGTTCACCCCGGTTTCGCCGGCATCAACAGCATCCAGTCGGTGCTGATTGTTGCTTCCTTCGTCGGCCTCGTTGCCGCCGGTCAGACCTTCGTCGTGCTGATCGGCGGGATCGACCTCTCCGTTCCGTGGGTGTTGAACGGTGCGGCTATATTGTTGGTCACGACTTCTCTCGGCCAGAACAATCTCGCGCTCTATTCGATCCTGGTGACCCTTGGGATGGGGCTGGGCGTAGGACTGGTCAACGGGCTGGGAGTAGCGCTGCTCGCGGTGCCTCCCGTCGTGATGACGTTGGGCATGAACGGCGTGATACAGGGCCTCGCACTTGGTCTCAGCGAGGGGATGACGTGCCCAACCTGTGCTTCTTATGCGCCGCCCTTCGTTCAAAGCCTCGTACACGGCAGCCTGCTGGGGATCCCTACGGACCTCCTGTTCTGGCTGGCAGTCATCATCCTGGTCACCTTCGTGCTCAGCTACACGACTTTCGGCCGGCGAACCTACGCGGTAGGCAACAACCCCATGGCCAGCTACCTCGCTGGCATCAATGTGCGGCTGGTGACCGTCGTGCTCTATATGCTCAGCGGCATGTTCGCGGCGCTTGCCGGCATCATACTGGTCGGCTTTGGCGGCCAGGCATCGCTGGGAATGGGGGACCCCTACCTGTTCCAATCTATAGCGGCGGTCGTCATCGGGGGCGTGTACATCCTCGGGGGCCGCGGCAGCTACCTGGGAACGGCCGCGGGGGCAGTCAGTCTGGTGACGTTGGTCACTGTTCTGATGACGGTCAACATGCCCGAATACGGCCGCAGCATCATCTACGGCGTGGTGATACTTATTCTGCTCTTGCTCTACGGCCGAGAGGAGGTCGAGGGTTAGGCCCTCCGGCAAATCAGGCCATATTTCGTGAAAGGCTAGCCCGGGGAGATAACAAAAATGCCAATCGCAAAACCTTCCGAAGCACTGAGCAAGCTCACGGATCTGCTCGGCGGCTTTCGGATCGTCGATCTGAGCCATTCGCTCGAAGAGAATATGCCAATCTGGCCAACCCTGTCCAAGTACTACCACACCCTCTGGCTCTCCACGAGCCTTGGCGACAATGCCACGGCCTACCAGGTGATATTCAACGAGCACACCGGCACTCACGTGGATGCCACAGGCCATTTCATGCCCACCAGCCACCCAGAGCATCGCTGGATAGACCAGATTCCGCCAGACAAATGGATGGGGAAGGCCGCAGTCGTGGACTGCCATGACGTCCCTCTCAACGGCACGGTACCAGCGGCTAAAATCCAGGAGTGGGAGAGCGATAACGGGCCAATCCAAAGCGAGGACATCGTCATTTTCAATTTCGGCTGGTACACCAGATGGGCAACTCGGCCCAACGACCAGGCTTCGTTGCGAGACTGGCCCGGGCTTGGGCCCGACTGTGTCGAACTGTTGCTGGAGCGTGGCGTGAAGGCGATTGGGGTAGACACGCCTTCTCCAGACAACTACGGGGTTCCGCTGGAGGTCGTCCACCACCAACTCCTGAGCCATGGGGTCCTGGTAATCGAAAACCTGGCGAACCTCGATCAGGTGGCTCCGTTGTGCTATCTGATCGCTCTGCCCCTACCGATCAAAGAGGGCACCGGCTCGCCAGTTCGCGCGGTTGCTCTGGTTCCACGATAGGGAGGATTGTCCTTGACACGGTTTATGCGGATGTATTACGACATCACCAGCGACGCACCGGGTTGGCCTGGAAACCCGACGTACGCTCGCAGGCAGTTCACCTCTCTCGAAAAGGGCGACATCGCCAACACTTACGACCTGATGCTATTCAACCATTTCGGCACCCACCTGGACGCACCCAACCACTTCAACCCGACTGGTATCACCCTGGACAAACTCCCTATCGATCGTTTCATCTATCAGCGACCGCTGTTGGTCGACATACCAAAAGGAGATAGGGAGCTAGTCACCAGGCAAGATCTGGAGCCGTTTGCGGCCCAGCTTCGCGACAGTGACCTGCTCCTGATTCGTGCCGGATGGGGAAGCGTTCGCCGAAGTGAACCGAACCGCTACGCGCTTGAAGGCCCGGGAGTCTCCCCTGAAGCCTGCTCGTATCTGGTGGATGAGTTTCCACTCCTCAAAGCGCTTGGGATGGATTTCATCTCGCTCGCGGCCTACAGAAAGGCCGATCCGGAGGGAGTGGCTGCCCATCAGATCCTGTGCGGGATGCACAACCCAGATCACTTCGTAATCATCCTCG
>JAJYKO010000947.1 GCA_021788565.1 Chloroflexota bacterium | reverse complement strand
AACGTTGCTTTCCTGCCCGCTGTCTTTCTGCGCCCTGTGTCCGGACCCCTGTTCCCTGTCCCCCTTTATAGGTCCAGGCTTTTCAGGTACGCGCGGAACTCGTCCTTCAGATCATCTCGCTTGAGGGCGAAGTCCACTGTCGCCTGCAGGAACTCTAGCTTGTTCCCCGCGTCGTAGCGCTTGCCCTGGAACTCGAGGGCGAACACTTTCTGGCGGCGCATCAACGACCTGATGGCATCGGATAGCCAGATTTCCCCGCCTTTGCCAGGCTTGGTGTTCTCCAACTCGTCGAAAATTTCGGGTGTGAGGATGTATCCGGTCACGACCGCCAGATCCGACGGGGCTTCCTCCACCGGCGGCTTCTCGACCAGATCGAATACCTCATAGACGCGATTTCCCAGTGCCTTGCCCTCGATCACACCGTACTTCGGCACGTTCTGCTGAGGCACTCTCATTACCGCGAGCACTGAAGCCCCGAAGCGATAGTAGACTTCCATCATCTGCTGGACGAAAGGGACCTCTGCGTCCACCAGGTCGTCCCCCCATAGCACCGCGAACGGTTCCTCGCCAACGACTTCCTTGGCCACCAGCACGGCGTGACCATTGCCCAGGGGTTGCTTCTGCCTGACGTAGACGAAGTTCGCTAATTCCGAGATGCGCTCTACCTCGCTCAACTCCTCGGTCTTCTGTTGCTCACGCAGCCGGTGGGCCAGCTCGAAGGGGTAATCGAAGTGGTCCTCAATGGCCCGCTTGCTCTGCCCTGTCACGATGACGACCTGCTCGATGCCGGACTTTACGGCATCCTCTACGATGTACTGGATGGTGGGCTTGTCGACGATGGGCAGCATCTCCTTGGGCTGCGCCTTCGTAGCCGGAAGAAAGCGGGTCCCGAGACCCGCGGCGGGAATCACCGCCTTGCGAACCCTCTTGACCAACGGACGGCCTCCTGCAAATAGTAGCTTGTCTTCGGCATCTCAAGTATTGTCAATGCCGTGATTCTCTGTGTTCGTGGTCGCGAGCATGCTGGATTGCTCCACGCGCTCTTCAACCGTGAGACGATAGAACGAGATCATAGCGACCAGCGTGCCAGCCACCGGCACGGCAAAGATGGCACCCCACAGACCCGCGATCTTCGCTCCCGCCAGCAGGGCGACGAGGACCAGGAGGGGGTGCATGCCTACGGTCTGACTCATCACCCTTGGCGCCAGGACGTTCAGGACCACCTGCTGCAGAGCCAACAGCAGCACAATTATCCACCATGTGCTCTCTGGGTGCAGTGCCAGGGAGATGGCTAAGGGTGGAATAATCGCCAGGATGGGGCCGATGAATGGGACGAGCATAATGGCAAAGACGAAGATTGCGGTTACCGCAGTGTAGCTCAGCGTGGCGATCATCATGACCGCCGCGGTCCCGGCAGCGTAGATCGTGGCCTGAATTAGCTGGCCGCGGATGAACCCGCCGAAGGCGCGATGGATGCTGAACACCAGGTAGTTCACTTCGTCTCTGCGATCGACTGGGATGGCCTGCACCAGAGCCTCCATGAACTTGCCGCCGTCTAACTGGATGTAGAACGAAAAGATCAACACCAGCACCAGGCTGAGGAGGACCGACGCCACTCCAGTAGCCAGCGACAGGGCGTTGTTCACGATGCCAGGCCCCAGGGATTCGATGCTTCGAGCTATCTGTGTGTAATCGAACGACGCGAGAGCGCTTCCGATGATACCTTCATTAGGAAGAGATACCTGAAGTTGATTTAGCCACGACCCCAGGCTGTTCACGTAGGACGGCAAGTTCGTCCCGATTTGCGACACCTGGAGAGCTATCACTGGCACCATCAGAACGGTGCCCATGCCCAGGATTATGAGAAGACCGACGTAGACTACTGCAACTGCCATGGACCTTGTCATCTTCGTCTGCAAGGTGACGAAGCTCGTGACGGGTTCGAGGGCAAACGACAGCACCCAGGCCAGCACCAGCATCAGGATCACGTCGGCAAAGCGGAGGGCAAGCTCCCAGACGAGTCCAGCCAGGTAGCTGGCGGCGATGATGACGAGCAGGACTATCAGGGCCTTGAACCAGGGGTCTTTCAGCAAAGCCGGACTCTCTGCCTTTCTGTTCTTCTGCTACTGGTGGCGGGGTCCCGTCTCATATCTTGGAAGCGAGAGTGACCGCTTCGATATTCTCGACTCTGAACATCATGACGCGCTTCTTCTGGCGACAGCGTCCGACCAGGTACCAGGCTCCCATATAGGGCATGAGCAGTTGTGGCTCTACGACCGGGTTGGGGATACTGGCTGAAATCTTCGAAGCGATGTGCAGCTTGACTGGACGCTTCTCGAACAGCGCTTCGGTGAGTGCCAGAAACACCTTCTCCTCCGCTACCTGCTCAGAGCTTCCCAGTGACTCCAGGCTCTTGCGCATGAGCGGTTGAAGGTGAAGCGGGAAAATGGTGGGGAGCTTGGCAAGGAGAGACTTCAAGGGGTCCTGCGGGGTGGAGCGGTCTTGCGCCGCGCCGCGGAGCGCAGAGATCAACGCCCTTGCCTCGGAGAAAGAGAAGTCGATGGTGGCCTGGTCGCCTTCTGTCGAGAAACGGTATCCCTTTCGGCGGACCAGGGGGAAATTCAGCTCCTCCCGAATGACGCGCAAGTCCTCTTGAACCTGTCGCTCACTCAGGGCGTAGGATTCGGCGAGCTTGCGACGGCTCGTACCCGGGTACTCGGCGATATGCTCAATGATGGCCCAGATCCGGCTGAGCCGGTCGATGGCCAACTGGTCTCGCTCCACGGCGCAAAGCCTCTTGGACTGGAACCACTACCAACGTGTGCGACCCACCTGCCCCGAAAGCGAACAAAAAGCCGCGGTCAACCATCCAAGTGATGGGCATGGTCTACTGGCGGCTACCTCAGGATCTGGAACGAGCAGGATACGGGGCTCGCGTCCTCCCCCAATCTGATGGCTCCCCATAAGGTCCTGCAGCTGTCCGCTGGCAGGGCAGCAACGAAAGAGAAGGCACCCCGGATAGGACTCGAACCTACGACCTTTGGGTCCGCAACCCAACGCTCTAATCCACTGAGCTACCGGGGCATACAGGCGGAGGAGCAGGGATTCGAACCCTGGACAGAGGTTTAAAGCCCCTGT
>JAJYKO010000946.1 GCA_021788565.1 Chloroflexota bacterium | reverse complement strand
GAGTAATCCTTGGATCTTCGGTCTATCGCTTTCTGCCCTTGCTGTTGGCGATTCAGTTCTAGTTCGCGATTCAGTTCTAGGTTTGCCATCACATTTCCTCGGGTGCTGGCCAACCCGTCACGGGTTGGCCAGCACATCCTTCTGGATCCGTGCTCAACTCCGTCGCTTATGCCGCGGCTTGAGTAGACAGGCTGGGTACGGCCGCTCGGACCGCACTGGCTACCCGCTCGATCTGCTCGGGCCGAAGCTCGGCATACATCGGTAGAGAGAGGACCTGCGACGCGTATGCCTCGGTTATTGGGAAGCTGCCGGCCGGGTAGCCCAGGTCGGCATAGGCCGGCTGAAGGTGGATGGGGACGGGGTAATGTATTCCCGTCGCGATACCCGCTTCCCGCAGCCGGCTCATCACGCTGTCACGATCCTGGATGCGGATGACGTAAAGGTGGTACACCGACCGAGCGAATGAGGCCTCTACTGGCAGCGATGCCGGACTGTTGGCCAGAAGCCCGTTGTAGCGGCTGGCGTGGCGCCTTCGTGCCTCGTTCCATTCGTCCAGATGGCTCAGCTTGACACGGAGTACTGCTGCCTGGAGGGTATCCAGCCTTCGGTTGAAGCCCTTCACAAGGTGGATATATTTCTCCCGTTGTCCGTAGTTCCTCAACATGCGGATTCTGTCGGCGACCTTCTCGTCGTTGGTGACGACCATTCCGCCGTCCCCGTATGCTCCCAGGTTCTTGCCGGGGTAGAAGCTGAAAGCCGCGGCGTGGCCCAGGGAGCCGACCCTCTTACCTTTGTAGTAGGCGCCGTGCGCCTGGCAAGCATCCTCGATCACCACCAGCCCGTGCCGGCGCGCTACCTCCAGAATGGGGTCCATGTCGGCCGGTTGCCCAAACAGGTGGACCGGCATGATGGCCCTGGTCCTCGGAGTGATGGCGGCTTCCAGGAAGGAGGCGTCCATGGTATAGGTCCGAGGATCCACGTCCACGAGGATGGGCTTGGCTCCCACGTACGAGATCGCCAGCGTGGTGGCGATGAAGCTGTTGGCTACGGTGATGACCTCGTCTCCCTCGCCGATGTCGAACGATCGAAGGGCCAACTCAAGAGCGGAGGTACCGGAATCGACCCCTACGCCGAACTTCGCCTCGCAATACGAGGAGAATTCCTCCTCGAATAGACCCACGTCATGGCCAAGAATAAACTCCGTATTGCCGACAACGCGGCGGATCGACTCATCTATCTCGCCGGAGATGGCCTCGTACTGAGCTGCCAGGTCTACAAATGGGATCCGTGAAGCGGACTCGTGACTGGTCATGGTTCAAGCGGCCTCCTTAGCATTTCCTGTGACTCCGTTGCTCGCGCTCTGCTCCAGCTCGTGTCCAGCCAGATCTATCGCCGCGGACGCGAGGCCGGCGGACGGATTCTCACGACCTATAGGTTGTGCGACGATGCCGACGGACTGTAGTCGCCGACCGACCTCTACCGGGGCCCCGTTTTGCTCTATCGATCGGTCGATGGCCTCCATCACGCGCACGACGTTGAGTCCGTCCCAGGCACTGGTGATCGGTAGCCTGCCCTCGGTTACGCACTCCAGGAAGTGGGCAATCTGGTTCTTCAGCGGCTCGCTCACCTCGATCCTGGGGCTGAAGATGTCGCCGTCGCGTATCTGGACCTGATGCTCGCCGTAGCTCGAGGCCTCCGGGGTCGTTCGAATGCCCTTCTCGTAGACCTTCACCCTTTCCAGCGTGTTCAGATCGTCGAAGACGATTCGCTTGTCGCTGCCGACCACGACTATCTCCCGGACCTTGAAGGGATCGGCCCAGCTCACATGGATGTGGCCGACCATGCCGTTCGGGTAACCTATAGAGACGAAGCCAACATCTTCGTTGGAGTTGCCCAGGACCCGCGCCCCGACCGCGCTTACCCACTCCGGGACGGCGCCGAGCAGGTAGTTGAATATCGATACATCGTGGGGTGCGAGGTCCCACAGGGCGTTCACATCTCGTCGAATGGGTCCCATGTTGGTCCGGCGAGAGTAGATGTAGTACGGTTGGCCCACGTCACCCTCTTCCAGGAAGGTCTTCAGTTTTCGGATGGCTGGATTGTGTATGAAGGTGTGACCTACCATCAGGGTGACGTCCTGCTCTTCCGCAGTGCCGATCAACTTCTCGGCGTCGATCGACCGAGTGGTTATCGGTTTTTCGACCAGAACGTGTTTACCGGCAGTCAGGCATCGCCGCGCGACTTCGTAGTGGGTTGTCGCGGGCGTGCAGATCACCACGGCACCGATGTCCGGTCTCTCCAACACCTCGTCAAGGTCGGTAGTGAGTCCCGCCTTAGGAAATTTGTGCCCAATTTCCTCCAACCGGTCGATCCGTTGTTCGCAGACTGTTACAGATTCGATGTTGGGCAGTTCGCTCATGGAACGCACGTAATTGATGCCCCAGTAGCCACTGCCGATGATGGCAACGCCGATCCTGTCCATTAGCCAGTTACTCCTCTCCTATGCGGCGCCGCGCCCGGAGAGCACGACGGGAATTGTCTGCAGCAGGATCTTGAAGTCGAGCCACACGGAGCGTTTCTCGATGTACTCCAAGTCCATTTCCACCATCTCATCAAGGCCGACCTGACCGCGCCCCTCCACCTGCCATATGCAGGTGATTCCGGGAGTCGCGTACAGTCGGGCGTGATGCCATGGTCGGTACTCTGCTACCTCGTACAGAGGGACGGGCCGTGGCCCCACCAGGCTCATCTCACCTCGCACTACGTTCCACAGCTGTGGAAGTTCGTCCAGGCTGGTTTTCCGAAGGATTGCCCCCACCCTGGTGATCCTGAGATCACGGGTGAGTTTCACCAACCTTGGACCGGTGCTCGGCGCGCTTGGCTCTGTATTGCCTCGAGCCCAGTCCCTCACTAACTGCTCGTGGGGACTCTGATCGCAGTTGTCGAACATCGACCGGAACTTACGCATCTTGAAGGTTTTCAGCCGCCTGTGCTGCCAGTCGTATCCCATCCGCTCGTGAGAGAAGATGACGGGCCCAGGCGAGTCGAGTTTGATCAGTAGGGCAACTACAAGCAGAACAGGCGAGAGAACTATCGTCGCCGCGGCCGCTATCGAGATGTCCATGACCCGCTTCGTCCACA
>JAJYKO010000945.1 GCA_021788565.1 Chloroflexota bacterium | reverse complement strand
TGATCGGCCATGCAAGACGACAGCAGCCCGCGGCCTGAAATCCAGCAGGTTGAGGGCTTCCAATCCCCTCCTAAACCAGAGTCGGCCGTGGGGACCGAGCCGCTCCGACCTGCGGAGATGATCAGGTTCCCCACCCGACACAACGCGGTACTCAAACAGGTGCTCGATCGCATCAACGCCGACGAGGATCTTCACACCATCTGGCGGTGCCAGAACATCAACGCCGTGGACCGGCTGGGGATGAGCGACCACGGTCCCATCCACATGCAGATCGTCGTAAATATCGCCCTTCGCCTCTTCAGGATGCTGGTCGCCAGCGGACTTACTCCCAATCTGGTGAAGGACCACCAGCTAACAGGCGATGACGCGGAGGTAGTTGTCGCTATGGCAGCGTTGCTTCACGACGTGGGGATGTCCATCGATCGGGTCAACCACGAAGAGATGGGTATCTTCCTGGCCCACTACAAGGCCATGGAGCTTCTCGACGGCATCTACCTGACGGTACCGAAGAGGATAGTCGTCTCGGAAACCCTCCACGCCATCCTCAACCACCGCAGCGACGGCCATCCGGTGACCCTGGAAGCGGGGACGATCCGCCTGGCCGACGCGCTGGACATGGCTAAGGGGCGCAGCCGCATCGCTTTCGAAGCCGGCCACATGAACATCCACTCCCTCTCGGCCGCGGCAATCGACGCGGTGGAGATCAGGGAAGGAGAGACTAAACCGGTCCGAATCACCGTTCACATGCTTAACGCGGCGGGGCTGTTCCAGCTGGATGAACTGCTGAAGAAGAAGCTGAAGAACTCGGGGCTGGAGCCGCACGTGGAGGTGTTCGCCGACGTCCTGGGCGAGGCGGACAAGCGCCTATTCGAGACGTATCACCTGTGATGGGATAGGTGACGCGGAGAGGGGGCGAGGGGGATAGCTTGGAGTGCGGCGCGTCAGCGCCGCTTTGTGGGCCTTCATTCAGCATCGAGGGCGCGTAAGCGCCATCTGGGAGAGCGGCCCTGCGGCTGGGCAGCAACCGCGGCGCGCTCTGCTCAGCTAAAGCGGCGCTGACGCGCCCAGTCCTTCCGTTCGGCTAAAGCGGCGCTGACGCGCCGCACTCCAAATCCCCCCGTCACCCCGTCTGCTCGTCCCCCGCCACGGGCAGGGTGAAGTAGAAGGTCGAGCCTTTGCCTTCGGTGCTTTCGGCCCAGATTCGGCCGCCGTGGGCCTGCACCACGTGCTTGGCGATGGCGAGGCCCAGTCCGGTGCCGCTGTTCGAGCGGGATCGATCGGCCTTATAAAACCGCTCGAAGATCCGTGGCAGATCCTCAGCCGGGATTCCGCCCCCGGTGTCCGACACCGACAGGACAACCCGGTCCCCTTCCCGCTGGGCACGCAGGGCGATCTCGCCTTCGGTCGGCGTGAACTTGATCGCGTTGTGGATCAGGTTCAGAAGTACCTGCTGGACTCGCTGGCCGTCGGCCGCCACCAGCGGCAGGTCGGGGGGAACCTCCACCGTCAACTTCAGCCTGGAGCGCTCTGCCTGGGCGCTCAGGCGGCGAGCCGCCTCCTGTTCCAGGGCTTCTACGTCTTGCGGCTCGACGTGTAGGGCCGCCTGGCCGCTCTCGATTCTGGAAAGCTCCAGCAACTCGCTCACCAGATGGGCCATGCCGTCCACCTCGGCGTGCATCTTAGAGAGGAAGCTTCGTGCTACGTCCACGTCCTCGATGCCGCCGTCCTCTAGCGTCTCCACGACTGCTTTTAGCGAGGCGAGCGGGGTCCTCAGCTCGTGGGAGACGTTGGCGATGAAGTCACGCCGAACCGTCTCGGCGCGCCGGACTTCGGTGAGATCCTGAATAAGCGCCAGCGCTCCCACCTTCTCCCCCTTCAGCGGAGCCGCGACTATCCTTAGAAGCCTCCGGGAGGATCCTACCTCGGCTGTGCCGCTCTGCTGCGTCCCCTCCGCAAGGCAGCGTTGAAGCACGCTGCTAAGCTCGTGGTCGCGAAGCGCCTCGACGTAGCTGCTACTCTCCAAGGCAAGGATCGGCGCGCCCAGGAGAGTACTGGCAGCCCGGTTGGCCATCGTCACTCGGCCGTTCTCCACGATCAGAATCCCGTCGGCCATGGTGGCGAGAACGCCGGCAAGGGTGTTTCTCTCGGCAGAGATAGTCTTGACGGTATCGTGAAGGCGGTCAGCCATGGAGTCGAACGCGGCGGCAAGCTCACCGAGCTCGCCGTTGGAGCGCGACAGGATACGCTGGTCCAGGTCGCCCTTGGCCATGCGATCGGCGGCGGCCGTGAGCTCGTTGATCGGGCCGGAAATCTCCCTGGCGATCAGCACCGCCAGCAGCACGGCCAGCACGGTCGCCACTACTCCTCCCAGCACGATGGCCTCTACGACCTCGGTTCTGGAGTAGGGTCGCTGTCCGATGAATGCAAAGTATGAGGTGAGGGCTCCGACGCAGACAACCGACAACAGCGCGTAGGCGATGGCCACGCGCGACCGCAGGCTAGTGAACATGTTCACCTACCCCCCTGAACCGGTATCCGACCCCTCTCACCGTCTCGACCAGCTCTGGTCTGGAGGGGTCGGCCTCCACCTTTTCTCGAAGCCAGCGCACGTGAACGTCCACAGTCCGAGTATCGCCCGCGTAGTCATAGCCCCAAACCTGCTCCAGCAGCTGATCGCGCGAGAAGGCGCGGCCCCGGTGGCTCATAAGGAACGCCAGCAGGTCGAACTCCTTGGGCTTCAGGTGCAGCGGGCTTCCGGCGAGAGTGGCCTGATGCGAGACGAGGTCCACCTCCAGTTCACCATCCCTGAGCGGTCTGGGCGACTCTTCTTCTGCAACGGGCCGCGCCATCTCAACCCGCCGCAGCATCGCCTTCATCCTGGCCAGCAGTTCGCGCATACTAAACGGCTTGGTCAGGTAGTCGTCTGCTCCCAGCTCCAGCCCCAGCAGCTTGTCAACTTCCTCGTCTCGTGCCGTCAGCATGAGGATCGGAACCGGCCCCTCCTGCCTCAGGATGCGACACACTTCGAAGCCGTCCATCCCCGGAAGCATCACGTCAAGAATCACCAGATCCGGGGACTCCCGCCTGGCAATGGTAAGCGCGGTGAGGCCGTCCGCGGATGTACGCACCTCATGGCCGGCTC
>JAJYKO010000944.1 GCA_021788565.1 Chloroflexota bacterium | reverse complement strand
AACTCCTCGGCGTACCGGTCCCCCAGACCCTCGTGTAGCCAGAACCATCCCTCCTCCAGAGAGGGATTCCCAGCTCAGCCTACAGAGCCTGCCTTGGCAGGGGTAAGTCCGGTCTAGGGAAAATATCCCTGTTTTGACTTGCCACAGTGGGGAGACTGTGGTATGATTCGCATGGAGGTGGTCATGACCGATTCAGAATCCGCCCGTGCCCGCATCGCCGAGATCCGCGAGGAGCTGGCTCACATCGCCATGGCGCTGCCCGGAAGCGTCACCGTGCGCACCTACGCCTGTGGCAAGGCCTACTGCGCCTGCCATAAGGACCCGCCCAAGCTGCACGGCCCCTATTACTCCTGGACCCGTAAGGTGGACAACAAGACCGTCACCAAGCTGCTCAGCCCCGAGAGCTACGAGAAGCTCAAACCGCTGCTCGAGAACCACCGGCGCATGAGGGAGCTCGTCTCGGAGATGGCCGAGGCGACCATCGCGGTGCTGAGAGACGAGGGTGAGCTCCCCGCATAGAGCCATAGCCGGGGCTCACACCCTGGTGGAGAACTACGCCGCCCTCATCGGCGAACCCGCCCGGGTGGCGAACCCCTTCCTGGCCGCCTAAGCGCCCAGCGCCCTGGTGATGATCGCGGCAGGAGTCGGTGTCGGCGCCCGGCCCGGAGAGCTTCTCGCTCCCGGGGCATCTCAATCTCGGCGGCCGTATCGTGCCCATCGCGGACCCCTGGGCGGGGATTCTTCTCGCCAATGCCCCCAGGAGGGCGAGTATCTCTTCAGCTACGGAAGCGCCAAGTGCAACCCGCCGCAGCTATCTGTCGGACTTCTCGGCCCGGCTGATCGGCGCCACCTACGAGCGGCGTTCGGTGGCACTGTCTTCCAACCTTCACCCCTCAGCTCTCGACCAGATCATGGAGAAGAACCTCTCCACCGCCCTGGTGGACAGGCTGATGCATCACGCCCATGTGGTGGTCACCGAAGGCTCTTCGGTCAGGCTCTCCGACGCCACCAGCGGCAAGGGGGTGGTGGTGGCCCTGGGAAGCTGAGGACACTATCCGCTCCAGGGTGTTTACCAATAGGCTCATATGAGCTTGGCTACAAGGTGCGTGGCTGCTTCCGGGACGTTGGCGACGGTTGGCCCCGGATGAAGCAGTGCGTATCCGCATGCCGTGCCCTCCTGCCGGCGTCAAGGGACGCCGCCGCTGTGCACCAGCCCACAATCACCACCACCCCCTCCACCGGGGTTCGCCACTTCCAGGAGAACCCCTTCGGATCTCGAAAGTGGCAGGAACTCTACGCCAAGGGGCGTACCGCCGTAGACGGCATGAACGGATACCTGAAGAACCTTAGCCACCAGTCGCTCGCCGCTGCCGTCCGTCGCCGGGTGCGCGGCATCGCCGCCCAGACCATCTTCGTGGCCATGTTGCTGGCCGCAGCCAATCTGCGGAAGCTCTCGAGCCTGGCCGAGGCGGGCGAACCCGCCCGGTACCGGGCCAGACGCCGCACCCCGAGGGCCTCGGCGACTACCGGCCTGCCTGAGCGGGCCAGGGCCGAATCTCAACCAGAACCACGGGGCCGGAGCCACCGCCGAAACAACCCTGGAGTGTGGAATCGCCCCTTGGACCCCACCGGCAGCGCCTTCAACGTCACCGAGGCCGGCTCAAACACAAATGTCGCACCGCTGGCGCATACTGGTGATGCACTTTTGTCGGTGCGACATTGTCAGTTTTGTATGTAACCCCTCGCACCCCCAACGGGATTCGAACCCGTGTTACCGCCGTGAAAGGGCGACGTCCTAGGCCACTAGACGATGGGGGCGGGCCTTCAGGGACCTTCGTTCCTGGCGCAATCCGTCACGGCTGAGTGAGATGCCACACCGCGCCTTCTGGAGTGTCCTGGATGACGATTCCTAGCTTGTCGAGTCTATCGCGAATGGTGTCGGCGTCGCTCCACCTGCGTTCTCTCCTGGCGTCGGTCCGCAGCTCCATTATGGTTTCCACGAACGGATGGATTCTTTCCCGGGCTGGGACGAGCCCATCTCGCACGAGAGGCTCGAGGCGGCTGATCATCGACCGTAGCGCGGCACGGCCTTTGTCCATCTCGTCGGACTGAAGTGTGTCGGTCGACCACGCCGCTAGCTCTTCCTCCAGGTCGAGGATGGATTCGAGCGCGGCATGGGAGTCGAGGGCCTTGATCGCAAGATCGAAGTTCGCCAGGTGCGACTCGATACTGGCCAGGAGCGGGGATTCTCCAGCCCTCTGCGGTTCTTGAACAGCCATCGGAGTGGCCGACGACTCCGGTTCGGAAGGCATCGATCCCAGATCCGTGACTGCGTCCCGGAACTCGTCGAGGCTCATTTCCTCGCCCTCCTGGTAGACGGCATGCCCTGATCCCTGCATCAGCGTCACGGTGCCGAGCCCGACGAAGCGGACTGTTTCGGCATCAAGGTCAATGATTATCCCGGTGTGCTCGTCGATCCCGATCACCGAGCACCCCTCGTCGAGCTGGGAAATCAGCGTATCCAAGCGCTCCCGACCCATGTAGCAGAACCGGGTGTCGTGGTTTTGCCCTTCGGCGTTGTTGAAGTGGGGAATCACGAGAGCCTTAAGTCCAATGGCGGACAGCACGTCCAGGCCGTCGCGCAGTTCGACGGGTTCGCCGACCTTGTATATCTCGTAGACGGGAATGGTGTGTCGGCCAAGGGTCAGCACTGCTGCGGATGAGAAGGCGACGACTCCTCCACCGGTGAGCTTTTCCGCGAGTATCGACGCAAATGGCAAGCCGGACCACTGGCGCAAGGCGTATGTCGGGCTGCCCGGGCCGGCAAAGACGTAGTCGGCGTCGCGCAACTGGTTGGCGAAAGCTTCCAGCTGCAGCGATGAGGCGTTCGCCGCATCACGCATCGATGCAAGGCCGACGGTTGCGCCGATCGAGGTTTTGAAGTACTCGATGGCCTTCTGGGCGATATCGTCGGCGTTTCCCTGAAAGCCGAAAGGGGTGTCCAGGATCACGGCCTTTGCTGCTTTGGGCAGTTGAGCAAAGATTTCACGATGAAACTTGACCATGGTGGGGCTCGTCTCGCCCGATCCCATGAGCATCAGGATTCTCGGCATGGCTCAGGCCGCCTCCCGTATGCCGTTTTCG
>JAJYKO010000943.1 GCA_021788565.1 Chloroflexota bacterium | reverse complement strand
GCTTCTCGCTCCTGAATAAAACGGTGTCGTCTGACCCTCGGGGTCAGACGCCAGTCCGAATTATAGAGGACGCGACCTCACGCGGCAAATCGCGCTGAGGACCCAGGGCGTTTGGAGTGCACGTGCGTCACCGCCGCTTTGGGCGAACGATGAGATAAGCCGCGTCAGCGCTGCTCCCGGGCAGAAGGTGTTTCAACCAGCACGTTCTGTCCGGGTTGGCTACCCGATACGGCGCTGACGCGCCCGGCTTGGAGATCAGGGCCGTGAAAGCGGCGCTAGTGAGCCGCACTCCAAGTCGGCCCCGTCTCCCTGTCCCCCTGCTTCATTACGGCAGGTATCCGCTCTGGCGCGCCTGGAGCAGCTTGGTGTAGGCGGGTCGGTCGGTGCCGTCAGGGTTGGTAATGGACCACCAGTACTCTTCCCTGTCCTGCGTCCAGTTGGGATCAGGCATGTTCCACAGTGTCATCACCCCAATCCAGGGCGACCAGTGGTCGTAGGCCCAGCGGTATGCGTCCACTATGTACTGAGCCTGCTGGTCCTGGGTCACCTTGAACCAGGAGTAGGCAGGGTGAATCGGGTCCGTGCTCCAGCCGAACTCCAGGAGCCAGACCTGCTTGTTTGAATCGCCGTTCTTCACCATCACATTGCGCAGGTCCTCGACTCGGCGGAAGCAGAAGAAGCGGTGTCCTCCGTAGTAGGGATCTGCCGCCACCTGATCGGGGCTCATCTGCGGCGGAGCCTTGTAGCCTGCCCCGTGTGCCCCCAGGACGTCGAAGTGGTTCGCGGCGCCCGCGTTGTACATCTGCTGCAGGTAGACGTCGTCCGGAGTCGCCTCGGAGTTGTAGGTCTCGGTGGGACTCAAGCCTGCCGAGATGACCGTGACGTTCGGGTCGGCTTGCTTGGCCGCGGTGTAAGCAGCCTTGAGCAGCTGGACGTACTGACCGGCGTTGGGGGTCTGACCGCCCCACTCCCTGGACAGGTTGGGCTCGTTCCAGATTTCGATGGCCGGTACGCGGCCGTAAGGGCTGCCGGTCTTATAGCGGTTGACAAAGGCTCGCACGAAGTCGGCGTAGTCGTTGTAGTTGTCAGGCGGCCCCTGGTTGAAGGAAGTCGGTTGGCCGCTCGCGGTGTCGGCCCGTGCCCAGTTAGGCGCGAAGTCCAGCCTGGCGATGATCTTTATGCCCGCGGCGTTGGAGGCGGCCACGACCCGGTCGGACTCGGCCCAGTTGAACTGTCCCTTTCCGGCACCCTCGATCTGCCTCCACTGGAACAGGGTCTTCTGCCATGTGAAGCCGGCCGCGGTCAACTTGCCGAGGTCGCGGTTAGTGGTGGACGGATTTCCGTAGATGAAGATGTTCATCCCGTACTCGGGGCTCTTGGCCCTGTAGATGCCGGGAGCGGTGCTGATCGACGGCGCGGCTGCCGGCGCCGAGGTGGGGGTGGGGGCGGCCGTCGCAGTGGGCTGCGGAGCAGCGGTAGGGGTCGGTGCGGCGGGAGCGCTCACCAGCGAGACCTTCGACCCACCGTTGGGCGACGCCTGCGGCGTGGTCGCGTCCTGAGGCCACAAGCCGGCCTCCTTCGCCAAATCGCCACCATTGGCTACGGTCACGTCGCCCTGCTTGGCCCATGGAACGTCCTCCTTCCAGAACTGGAAGGTTGCCCGCTGGGCCCTTATGACGAAGCTGTTGCCCTCGTCCGCATATGCAACGGGAAGACCGAAGTGGTTGATGGGGTCGGAGTCGGCAAAGTAGCGGGCCTTGATGGCCCGGTTCTGATCCAGGAAGGCCTGGTGGCGCTTGACCACCTGATCCCACGAGAGACCGATGTCCGGGGTGACGTCGAAGGGCGCCGGGGTCTGTCGATAGGCAAGAAGCCAGCCGTCCTTACCATTGTCATGAAGGGCATCGAAGGTATTCAGGAACCACACCTGCTTAATGTCTGGTCTCCACTGGAACACTACCTTCTGCATGGCCTGGGTGACGAAGCCATCGTAGTTGAATCGGGTCGTCACCGGATAGCCCAACACATAAGGTCCACCCAGCTTCTGATACGCGTCCCAGAAGGCGACGCCGTCGTCATTGGTGATGGCGTAACCCGTCGTGGCGGTCCCAAGGGGCGACCCGTTCGCCTGCGTGTAGAAGTGCCCGTTGGAGATAGCGTAATCCAGGGTAGTGGGGGCTATGGACTGGTCAGCGCTCGGCGCTGCAGCGATGGCCCCGGGTAGCATCAAGAAGATCAAGGCCAGGGCTAACAGGACAAGCACGTACTGCTTCTTCAAGTTACCTCCAAACACGCACGGAAGTGAGAATCTTGCTGGGGTAGGGAAGGGAAAGGATCCAGCTCTGCCGAGCGGTCCTCTACGAAGATGTACCTATTATAGGGGGGCAAGGATACACTGGCAAGCTGTAGAAACAGCGCGTCCACCTTGAATCGGGCGGTCTACCCATGCCCACCTCTTGCCTCCGGTAGGACCTAAAGTAAAGCGGCAACCAAACCCGCGGGGTCTTTGGCCCCTGATCCTGAACTGGCACGCCGTGATCCCCGAGACCCCGCGGGTTTCATCCTGGCTTTGGTTTAGGTCAGGGGCGTCCCAGACTCTACCGAGCTTGGGTGAGGGCATGTTCTCTGACAGAACTGAAAGGCCCCGTTCATCTTATGTGATCCGTATGGCAGGTAACGTTACAATGTGCTATGATCTACATTGTTTCTACGTATAGTCTCTCTAATCGTCTTAAGACCATCCCATACCTTCCTCTATCTGGGTGGAGGCCAGCATGTCTGTAGTCTGTGCGGCCTGTGGCTCGGCAAATCAGGAAACCGCTACTCTCTGCGGCGGATGCAACCAACCCCTGCCTGCCCGTTCCCCGATGTCTAAGCGTGAGGAGTCCAGGATGGTCGGACGCCAGAGAGAACTTGAGGTCCTCCTGACCAGTCTCGACGAGTCCATCGATGGTAGGGGACAGTTCGTGACCTTGGTGGGTGACGCGGGCATAGGCAAGACCTGGATTGCACGAGAAGTGGCGCGGCAGGCCGGGATACGATGCGCCGTCGTGTTGTGGGGTTCATGCGTTGAAGGCGATTGGCAACCGGCGTACGGTCCGTGGCTCGAGGCCATAGGAGATTACGCCCGAAATGTCTCTCCCC
>JAJYKO010000034.1 GCA_021788565.1 Chloroflexota bacterium | reverse complement strand
TGACATCCCGCTCGAGGTTATCTGCGTGCCTCATGTGATCTCTGATCGTGACAAGGTTGACAGATTCCGGGCCTTTTGGCTGCGGGGGGAGACCGATCGACCGATGATCGGCACTACCATCGCCACCATTCCGTCGGTGCGTGCTGTGCGCAGTCACGGTGTCCTGTCCCCGGGGGATCTGGACGTTGAAGAGAATGTGCGCGAGATGGAAGAGGAGTGGGAGCAGTGGCGCGGAGTCTGCGGCGACGCCATGTGGTGTGCCAATCCCCTGTGGGCCTTCCCATGGCACCTGGCCATCGCCGGCTGCTCCGTCGAGAGAAACGGGGACAACCTCTGGTCACTGCCTGTTCTAACGGAATGGAGCCAGCTGGAGAGCGTGAGTTTCGACAGATCCAACCGCTGGTTTCAGCTATTGGTGCGGCTCATCCGTGCCATCAGGGAGAAGTCCGGAGGCCGCTATCCGGTCGGGCTCGGGCACTTGATGACCGGTCCGGTCGACATGATGATGGAGCTCCGAGGCCAGGAACGGCTCGCCCTGGACATCTACGACCATCCTGTCGAACTCGCCGCCCTGGGAGAGCGGTGCGTAGGACTCTGCTCGGAAGTCTCGGATGCCCTCTTCGCGATGGAAGCACCGTATCTTGATGGGCGTGTCGGGACGCTGCGCTGGTTCTGGGCGCCTGGCAAGATGGTGGAAACAGCCGAGGATCTCAGTTTCATGACGTCGCTCGCGACGCACAAACGGTTCGTGGTTCCGCTCCACCGCGCAATGGGTCGACGGTTTCCCTACACGATCCTGCATTTGCACTCCGCGCAGCTGCACACGGTGCCCAACCTGCTGGAGGTCGACGAAATCGCCGCAATCGAGATCACCCCTGACTATGGGGAGGACCTGCTGCCCTACCTTTCGCTGATGGGCCAGATTCTGGAGCGGAAGCCGCTCATCGTCCATGGCATCATCCCCGTCCCGGCGGTCAGTGAGATGATGAAGTCCCTGCCCGCCCGAGGCCTTGCCCTGTTCTGTCGTTGTGATACTCCAGCGGAGGCCGGAGACGTGCTGGACGCCCTGCTTTGACACTGATCCCGATGGAGCGATAAGGCGCTCACCGCGGAGCATCTTTAGCCGTGGTGAGCAGAACGATGAACATTTCGAAATCACTTGCCCCGATCAAGTCATTGACAGCTTCATGAACCGGCGTATACTAACTTTAGCAGCGTTATATGCTGCCAGATGAGATCCTGGGTGGCAGGCGGTGCCGTCGGCTGCCCGCACGGTGCGGAAATCCGCCACTGCACGCCCGCCTGGTCCTCAGGCGGGCGTGTGGCTTGCCTGGAGTCCGGCAACGGGCTGTGCACGAGGGGGATGTGCGTAGGCCGCAGGAGGAAGAGATGGGCAAGTTGCGAATCCTTTCACCGAAGGGCGACAGGACCGTCGTGTGGGACCGAGAGCAAGCAGAGATCGGCGATTCCGAGGCACTGGCGGCAGTTCGGGAGGCGGAGAGGATCTTCCAGGAGCAGCTGGATCGGGGTGCCACAGCTTTCCAGGTGAAGGAGGGCGTTCCGGCGAAGAAGCTGAACCGGTTCGATCCTGAAGCCGAACAGATCGTGATGGTGCCGCGAGTAGTGGGCGGGTGATATCCACGCAGGAGCCATTTTCCCGGTGTCGGCCGTCGCGTGCGAGTATTGCCGAAGGTTCGCGCGAACGCACTGGATTTGCCGATCTGAACTGTCTGGGTTCGGCTGTTGCGAAGGGCCTGGTTGAGGTTCGGTTCCTGGATGTAATGGCGGGCTGTGCGTCGTAGCTTTCGCGGGCGTTGCTACGAGGCGCGTCGATAGCGCAGCCGCATGGTTCCGGGAGGCCGAGGGATGAGGTTATGGCGTGTCCTGACCGAAGATAGGAGCGCGCCACCTCCTGGCTCTGCTACGGTCATCGTTCGAAGGGTGCTCGATAGCGGCCTGGTGGAGTGGACAGTCGAGGGCCCCGTTGAGATGGAGGCCATATCCATCTACTGCCAGGACGTTCTCGCGGTGGACCCGGCCGAAGCTGAAAGAAATGAGACGCAGCCCGACTTGGCCGCATTGTAGTGGCGCCCACCCACCGAACGCATAGCATCACTGCCGTCAGGTGGCTGCCGGCTAACTCGTGACCCTCGTCCTGAAAGTCGACCTCGAAGTTGTTGCGGTGGGCGCAGTCCAAGGCCGCAGCTCTTCCTCCCTTCTGCCAGATCCCCCGCCTGGAATCAGTATGGCACCGCTTGTGCGGGTTTATACTCCGTATAGCTGTATCACACGTAACATTGCCACGATTTCGCTCTCAGCCGGGATCTACGAGGCCGAAGATTCGATGGTGGATGACGAGAGAACACCCGTAGTCGACGAGATGCTGCTACGGACCATCTTTGATAGGGCGGATATCGGCCTCTGCCTGGTGGCTCACGACAACCGCGTGCTGATGGCTAATCCCGAGTGGCTTAGGTCGGCGGGGGTGACCGGTGAACTGGCCGACGTTGTGGGGCAGGACGTCCTGGACCTTGTGCCCGAGGTGCGGGACCTTGCGGCGACCTTGCTAGCCAGGGTTCGAGAGACAGGGAGAGTCGACCTTCCGCGCCACCGACGAGGCGTAGAGAAGCTGGAGATGTGGTGGGACGGCGCCATCTCGCCCGTTCCCATGGTGGGGGGAGTGGGTGCGCTGATCTCGACCCGGGAGGTGACGGCAGAAGTCCTGGCGACGAGCACGCAAGAGCAGTTGCTCCAGGAGTTGAAGGAGAGGAACCAGCACCTGCTTGAGAAGATAAGGGAGACAAATGAGCGGTTGGTTATCGCCGTCCTCCGGCAGTCGGAGTTGGTGGAGCAGGTAAGAGAGAGGAACCAGAAGCTGGCGGTGGCGAGCATGGCCGAGCGGCTTTGGGGGGATGAGGCGCGGCGGCGGGCAGCCGAACTGGATGCTGTTCTCAAGTCGATCGTCGAAGGGTTAGTGATCTACGGCCCGCGTGGCCAGATCGAATATGTGAACTCTGCTGCGGAGCGAATCCTGGGCTACTCGCAGTCGGCATGGGAGGCACCGCTGGAGGAACGGGCAGCGCTGATGGGCTTCCAGACCGCGGATGGCCGGCCGTTTCCCACGGACGAGCTTCCGGTTCAGCGAGCGCTGCGAGGAGGTACCGTGCAGGGAGTTG
Source organism: Chloroflexota bacterium (assembly GCA_021788565.1). Next base: position 12,484 of record JAJYKO010000034.1, on the reverse strand, counting down.
TGATGGGTGTCAACGTACCTGGACGAGGAACTATCTGGGTCTCCGCCAGCGCTGCGCCCAACCGCTCTCCGTCGGGTCGAATCTTCGGTGCGGTGGCCACATTCGTCGATGTCACCGCGCAGCGCGAGCTTCAGGACCAGCAAGACAACCTCGTCGAGCTTATCTCCCAACAGCTGCGAACGCCGCTGACCGCCACCCTGGGCTATGCCGAGCTGATCCAGCGCGATCCAGAAAATGTGAACCTGGTACGCCAGAACGCCGCTGCCGTTGTGGACGGGAGCCAACGGATGAATCGCATGGTCCGTGAGTTGGTGGACCTGGCGCGCCTGGAGGCCGGGAGACAGGTACTGAACCGGATGCCGCTGGATCTACGCTCGTTCGCACTCAAGCTGAAAGACTCGAGATCTGAGGGTGCAGAACTCGGCCGCGTTCGAGTGGATATTCCTGAGAACCTCGCCAGTGTGACGGCTGACCCGATCTGCCTGAAGCGTATCCTTGTGAGCCTGCTCGGCAATGCCCTCGCGCAGTCGCCGCTCGACAACGAAGTGCTCGTCAGCGCCAGACAGACCGATGACGACGTCGTCGTGTCGATAGTCGACTCGGGCGCAGGGATCTCTGCCGAGAAGCTGACCAGCATCTTCGAACGCGGGCACCTGACCGAAGGCAGCCAAAAGAGCGGAGGGATTGCTACGAGCCTCTACGTGACCAGAATGCTGGTGGAAGCCCACGGCGGCCGTATCTGGGCTGAAAGCGAGCTGTCAAGAGGAAGCAAATTCTCCTTCAGCCTTCCGCGTGGATGAAATAGAACCACATGACCTGAACGCGGTTGCCCTGAGAGCTTCCTTTATCTATCTACTGAGAAGTTGACCAGCGTACTTGAGCAACTCCCTCGCACAAAGATCGCAGTACCGATCCTCCTCCGGCTGCGAAGGATCTGTGAGACGGGCTACCACCGCGTCGATCCTCCTCAGTTGCTCGGAGTCCGGCGTTCTAGTGGACGTCGTGATCTTGACCACGTCCTTGAGGTTTGTGAACAGCTTCTTCTCGATGGCCTCCTGGAGCACGCTGTTCGAGCTGAGTACAAAGGGTACTCCTCGCATGGCGCAACTCGCCACGGAGCGCATCACCCCTTCCCGAAACTCCCTCTTTCTCGCCTCTCCGGCCACTCCGATCTGCTCCTCGATGGAGGACATCAGCCGCTCGTCCGGCTCTACCTCGTCCCCCGTGATGGGATCGCGCACCTTGGTCTTGTTGGAGAAGGCGTCGACGTTGCGCAGATAGTTGTCCAGGAGGGTCTTGGTAGACTCCTCGTAGGCGTATACGAAGGCTCGCTGAACCTGCTTCTTCACCCACTCGTCGTACTCCTTGCGCACCTCGTCGAGCAGCGCCAGAAGCCGCTCCACCTCCTTAGGATTGCCGGCGTACTGAGCCTTTATCCCGTCCCGCAGGGAGCGCATGGCATCGAGGGGATTGATGCACTGGTTGCCCGCAACTAGGGCACTCGAGAGGCGGTTGATGACGAAGCGGGGCGAGAAACCGTCCATCCCCTCCTTATTGGCTTCGCCCTCCTCGATGATCTCTCTCAGGTGCTTTTGCTCCCACTCTCCCACGCGCTGCTCGCCGTCGTACAGCTTCAGCTTCGCCATTATACCCAGGCTGGGGCGAGCGGAGGGCTTGAGGCGGGAGAGCACAGCCAGCATGCTCGCCACCTGTAGTGTCCGGGGGGCAATGTGGACCAGGCGAAGCCGGTCCGCTTCCTCGCCGCTCCTATCATCCAGCGAGAGGCTGGCCTGGTCGATCAGCTTTCGATAGATACGCACCTCGTCCGAGACGCGCAGGTTGTAAGGGACCTTCACCACGAAGATTCTGTCCACCATAGCCTCGTTGGCGGGATCGGCGAAGTAGCGGTTGAACTCGTACTCGTTGGTGTGGGAGACCACCGCCAGGTCGACGTAGATGAGGGCGAACTGAGGAACCTTGATACGCTGCTCGCCGGCCACTGTGTTCAACTCGTAGAGGAAGCGGGGCTCCAGCTTCAGCATCTCGATAAACTCCACCACTCCCCGGCTGGCGACGTTGAGCTCCCCGTCGAAGCGATAGACCCGCGGATCGGACTCTCCTCCGAAGCGTTGGTCTACTAGCAGGCTGAGGTTCACGTGGCCGGTGAGCTCTGCCACATCCTGGGACTTGGGATCGGCCGGCTTGAAGGTGCCTATGCCGATCCTGTTCTTCTCTGAGAAGAGGTGGCGGCGGACCCTGATTTCGCTGATACGACCCTGCCACTCGTGTTCCAGCCTCCACTGGCAGAAAGGGCAGAGGTCTCCCTCGATGGCGATGCCCAGTTCTCGCCTAAACTGATCCCGTTGCTCCTCCGGGATCAGGTGCAGCGGTTCCTCGAACATCGGGCAGCCTTCGATGGCATAGAATGCCCCGGACGCGGTGCGGCTGTAACGCTCCAGGCCACGCTTGAGCAGGGTGACAATGGTGGACTTGCCGCCCCCCACGGGGCCGACCAGCATGAGGATTCGCTTGCGGATGTCGAGGCGCTTGGCCGCTGGAGAGAAATACTCCTCTACCAGCCGCTGAAACACCTTCTCCAGGCCGAAGAGCTCGGATTCGAAGAAGGCGTACCGATTGGGCTTGGCGTCGGAACCGGCTGTGACTCCAGCGGAGACAATCATATTGTAGATCCGGGCGTGAGCGAGATCGGCGACACCGGGGTTGGCGGCCGCCAACTCCAGGTACTCGCCAAATGAGATTGTTCCCTCAACGAGCTCGAGCTCGTGCATGGTCTGCGCTTCCGCCCGCTTCAGGAGATCCTGCGTGTCCATCGTCATCCTCCCTTGCCATTCAAGCTTGTCGCGCTCAACGCCCCGATCTCTCGGTTCGATTCCTCCTTCGGGCTGTCCCCGAGACACAAGGGCCACCTGCGTTGCCTGTCTCCAGGCTCCGAGGTGGCCCAACTGAGCTGGCCAGCGGTACCGCCGGTACCGACCGGCTCGCTCATATCATCCGGGGACCGCTGATGACCACACGACCGGCACGAACTTATCGGTGACTCAATCACGTGCCACCGATCTTACCTCAGGTGGCGCTAACTCCGATCCTAGGTGCGAAGCCGTGGGGCTCGCCTCTGGCATGGGTCACCTCTTGCGCCGTCGAGAGATCGCTCGAGGTAATTCCTCTGCCAAGCTCGTGTAGTTTGGTTACGGTATATCACAGATATCGCTGGTCTACAATACGCAACAGCCGAATAAAAGTAGCAAAATTCTCCTACTACAGTGGTGCTTGGCCATTTGTCGCCTCGGCGGTCATTGGGCAGGTGGGCGCAGCCTCCAACTGTCGACTTGTAGTCGCGTTGAGAGCGCCCCGATTTCAGGTGGAACAGTAATTGGGCGCGGAATCGCGGAATTGACGGCCGGACAGCTACAAGAATATAATGAACTTGGTTAAATAGATTCCAGAGCATGACCTTGCTCGGTCCGATCGGTTTCTCGGCATTTCCATGGCCGGGGTCCCCACCACGGCTGGTAGACGCCCAAAGGGAGGCGGAGGCGGGGAACGTGCGGGTCGGAATTGGAACCTTCTCTCTCAGCCGCCGAATCGTCGGCGCGGTGGCCGTTGGCCTGGCTGCGATCCTTGTCCTCTTCGCATTCGTTGCCCTGTGGACCATCCGCGAGGCTACCGAGTCCGCCTACCACGATAGGGTTGTCATCGCGCAGACTCTCGCGAGCCGCGTCGACGATGTGCTTCGATACGCAGTCAAAGCCCTCGAGCAGGACGCCTTCGGCTTCGAGATTGGGTCAGGCTCCAGGATTCCTGATGCTCAGATACGTCGCCTGATCGACCTCCGGACTCAGGTGGGCATCTTCGCTTCCATATCTGTCGTGGACGAGACCGGCCGGTTGCTGTGGACGACGTCCCAAGAGCCGGCTGAAGACATCAGCAGCCTATCGGACTGCCCTCCGCCGCAGGCAGTCCTGCGAGGAAACGGTCCTCGCGTGACTGAGTTCAGATCCACGGGCTCACCAGGGAAGATAGTCGCCTGCATCTCGGTGCCCGTGCAGGATGCGAAGGGAAACAGTGCAGGTGCGCTGATAGCAGAGATGGACCCTGGAAATCCTGCGCTGGGCCTGCTGCCGATCGGGGAGATGGGGAGCGAGATGTACGCCCAGTTGATGAGCGCGGACGGAGTCATCCTGGCTGGCACCAAGTCCTTCAGCCCCAACACTGCGACAGAGCACTCGGCTCTCCTTGCCGACTTGATTGCGAACCATGTGGCCGGCTATCGCGTCCACGACGACGTTTCAGAGGTGCCCTACTCTCGCCACGTCGTAGCTTACGCCCCGCTGTCGATGTTGCCCTCCTGGGGAGTGACCGTAGAGGAACCCAGCGACGCGGTTCTGGCTCTGCCCCACATGATGGAGCAGCGTCTCCTGCTGTTCGGCACCGTTGCGCTGCTGCTTGCTGCTGCCGCAGCCTGGTTCGGGGCACGGGGCGCTATACGTCCCCTCCAGCAACTCACTGGCGCCGCGGAGCGCTTCGCTGCTGGGCAACTGGACGAACCGGTCCAACTCAACCGTGGCGACGAGATCGGCATTCTAGCCCGAGCCTTCGATACGATGAGGCGCCAGCTTCGCGCTTCCCTCGCCGAGGTGGCGGATTGGAACCGCACAGCCCTCCTCGATCCCGACCGGGTCATCGCCCTTGTCTTACAGAAGGCGCGGGACCTCATCGGCGCCGATCTCTCCGGGGTGGTCATCGCGGATGACGATACTGCAGAGTTGGACTGGCGGTTGCAGGATGGCAGCTCCGGCCGGTGCCGCCGGCTTCTCCAGGACGCCGGTGACCCGATCATTGCGCAGGTCATCTGCACCGGTCTTCCCCTGCGGTCCACGGACCTGGAAGCTTCGTCCGCGGCCGGGGAGGTCACTTCACCCCTTCTCCACGCCGAGGGGCTGCGCGCAGTGCTGGCCGTACCGCTCTTCGCTGGCGGTCAGGCATTCGGCATCCTCATGGTTGGTAAGCGCATGCCAACAACCTTTGGTGAGGATCAGGTCGCTCTCCTGTCCAGCCTGGCCAACCAGGGAGCGGTTGCCCTCGAGAATACCCGTCTCTACCAGAAGGTTCAAAGTATGGCCGCTCTGGAGGAACGTGAGCGCATCGCGAGGGAGATGCACGACGGACTTGCTCAGGTGCTCGGGTTCGTGAACACCAAGGCCCTGGCCGTCAGCCGCTTGCTGGAAGTTGGAAAGGTGGCGGAGGCAAGTATCCAGGTAGACGAGTTGGGGGCGATGGTAAGGGACGCCTACGTAGATGTTCGGGAGTCGATCCTGGGGCTGCGCACGAGGCCCCGCCCGGGCACGGGCTTCTACGCAGCGTTGCGCAACTACCTGGAGGGCTTTGAGAGGCAGAGCGGCATCCCGGTCGAGCTTCGGACGGCAGGAGCAGAGGAGAAGGTGCGACTATCATTCGACACTGAGCTACAGCTGTTGCGCATCGTTCAGGAGGCACTCACCAACGTCCGCAAGCACGCCGCTGCCTGCCAAGCGAGCGTGTGTTTGACTCCCGTCGACGGAAAGCTGTATCTCGTGATTGAGGATGATGGCCAGGGCTTCGACCCTACTGGCCCAACTCGTGCTGGCTGGACCTGTTTCGGCCTGAAGACGATGCGGGAGCGGGCGGAGTCTATCTCAGGTACCTTTGCTCTCGAGTCACGGCCGGGCGCCGGCACCCGGGTGGTCGTTACCGTGCCGCGAGATCATGAGGAGGAACGGGATATTGACCATGCGTGCGCTGCTGGCTGATGATCATCCTCTCTTCCGCGACGGCGTGGCGAGCCTGTTAAAGGCCTGGGAAGTCGAGGTAGTGGGTCAGGCCGGGAACGGAGTAGATGCAGTCGAGAAGTCGCTTGAATTACGCCCGGATCTGGTATTGATGGACATAAAGATGCCGAACCTGAGCGGGCTTGAGGCAACCCGACGTATCAAGGCTGCGCTTCCCGGCGTCAAGATTGTGATGCTGACTGCCTCCGACGACGAGCAGGATCTATTTGAGGCGATCAAGGCTGGGGCCGAGGGTTACCTGTTGAAGGACATGAGCGGAACGGAGTTCCGGCAATTACTGATCGGACTCTCCCAGGGCCAGCCCGCGATCTCTCGCTCCCTGGCCGGGAAGTTGCTGCGCGAGTTTGCGCGCCAAGCACGAGGAGAGCCGAAGCCGAAGACATACGACGAGCTTTCCGATCGAGAGAGGGAAGTGCTCCAACTCGTGGCCAGTGGCGCCGCCAACAAGGGCATCGCCCAAGCGCTTGGCATTAGCGAGAACACCGTGAACTACCACATGAAAAACATCCTTGGAAAGCTGCACGCCCGAAACCGAGCCGAAGCGGCCGTGATGGCGCTACGCGACGGCCTGCTTCGGTCCAAAGATCCCCGCGGACATTTCTCCTGATTCTTTCGTCAGCACCCACCGCAATTGGCTGGGTGTTTTCGCGCCTACCCATTTTGGTAGGCCTCGAACTACCAGTCCTCAGGTGGCGTCTCCGAACTCACAGAGCGATCCTCCTTCAAAGCTACTGTCTCTTTCCCAGCGAATCAGCTCGAAACGAAAAGGAGGATCACGGATGAGCACTACGCGAGCCGGTTTGATCATGGCCGGCGTTCTCGCGCTGGTAGTGTTCGCCCTCGGGGCGATGAGCGCTGCGGCAGCCCCGTCCAGCGCGGGCGATCCGGTTCACGGCAAGTACATCTTCGAGGCGACGGGTGCGTGCGGATGCCACGGGCCCGACCTCGCGGGATACAAGCCGGGTGCGCCTACAGAGCAGTCTGGGGAGATATTCACCGGTCCTTTCGGGAGTGTGACCGCCAAGAATATCACCCCGGACAAGGATACCGGCATCGGCGGCTGGACTGATGATCAGATCATCGGTGCCATTCGTAATGGTATCGACGACCAGAGTCTGCCGCTATTCCCGATCATGCCGTACACTACCTACCACTTCATGTCGAATAGCGACGTCAGGGATCTGGTTGCCTACCTTCGCACCGTGCCGGCCGTGAAGAATGATGTGCCGGACAACACCCTGAAGGGGCCCGTACCACCACCACCCGCCCTGCCTCCCTCGCCGGCTACGGCCCCGACAAGCGGCCTCGAGCGAGGCAGGTACCTGGTTTCGGCTGTAAGCGACTGCGGTAGCTGCCACACCCCCTCTCTTCCGTCAGGAGCGCCGGATCGGGCAAGGCTTCTCGCGGGATCGACGGTCAGCAACCAGGTGGCGTCCAACCTCACGCCGGATAAGGTGACGGGCATCGGCAACTGGACCGACGCCGAGGTGGCCGCGGTGTTGAGGACGGGCCTTGAGCCCGAGGGGACCGGCGTGCAGGGGCTGATGGGCGAGGTTGTGCACGGAACTCCGCTTTCCGGCGGTGGTTTCAATCAGCTTACCGACTCGGACCTCCGGGCGATCATCGCGTACCTCAGATCCATTCCAGCTGTCAGCAACACGCCGGCGACCGGGGCCGGGTTCAGGCTCGGATTCAAGGCGATGTCGGACATGATTCCCAACATAGTGGGCCTGCCTCTTGACAACGAGCATGTCGCTCCCAACGGAGACACCATCCAGGATACGACGGGCGGCCTGCTGGTGTGGCGAAAGTCCGACGGAGTAGTGACTTTCACGGACGGATCGACCACCTGGCTGAGCGGCGCGGACGGACTGCAGGAGAGACCGAACGGCACAAAGCTGTCCTGGGAACACTAGGCGGAGGTTGAGCAAGAAATGAAGACGTCAAGGCTTGTCGTTACGGCTCTGGTCCTGGCGCTTGGCGTGACGATCCCAGCCGGGACCGCGTTTGCGGGGAATACGCCGCTGCCGAACGGATTCACCGCAAAGGTTGTCGCCCGGTCGGGCCAGACGATCAGCGGGAACATCGACGCAAAGGGCTATGACTTGGGGATATACATAGGATCAGGCATCGAGAACGTCAAGGTAGTGGGAGCCACAGTTACCGGAGCTAGTGACGAGGGCATCCTGGTGCAGGACGCCTCGGACTCCCTTATCGAAAATAGCACGGTAGAGGGCAATGCCGGCAATCCATTTTCCACGGTGGAGGGCACGGAAGTAAAAGCCATAGCACTGGCGGGGACCAGAAACATTCTCGTCGAACATAACACGGTGGAAGGGAACCGTCACGGCGGTATCGGAGTTTACGACGATGGCCCCAACAGCCTCTTCGCTCCAAATGCCATCGATACGGCCGCGGTTGCCGGCACGGGGAACATCGTGAGCGACAACCTTGTGAAGGACGACCTAAACGACTGCGGCATAGTGCTCTCCGCCAAGAACCCAGGGGGCACGGTCTCGGGCAACGTCATCTCGGGCAACAACGTGGCGGGGTACGACCCCGCGGTGGGGGACAGTATCCCGGGCGTAGGCGGCATAGTAGTGGCCGGAGGCAGTTATGGAACTGTAAACATAACTAACAACGTCGTCTCGAATAACGTGGTAACGGGCGGCTTTATACCGGGCATCTCGCTCCATGCAATGACCTCGGCATCGGGCCATGGCACGATCTCGGGCACGCAGTTGACCGGCAACGTCTTATCGGATAATGGCTTTGGGGGCGTGTCCATGCAGCCGACCGGGATCGAAATCGCCGCCCTCGGCGGGACTATCTCCGGCACAGAGGTGCGGCGAGATCGCATCTCCTTCGACTTCTACGGCGTCTACCACATCGGCGATACGAACACGACTATCTCCAACTTGATGACCAACAACGTGAAGGACCCTGTCTATCCTTAGATACTGCCAGGCTGAGGCAGGTGCACCCCGAGGCCCCATGGCCAACCATGGGACCCCGGGGCGCGTCGTGAATCCACCGTGGCAGACCCTAGTGCTTCAAGATCACCTTCACGCAATCCTCGAGTCTCTTGTCCACCATCTCGAAGGCGTGCTGCGCGTCGTCGATCGGTAGCTCGTGGGTGATCATGGCCTTGACGTCCACCTGCCCGCTGGAGATGAGGTCCAGAGCGAGCTGGACGTCCTCCGGGTTGTAGGTCTGGCTACCCCGAAGCACCCGCTCCGCGCTGATGATGGCGAAGCTGTCCTGAATGGAAATGGGCTCGTGGAAGAGGCCGATAAGCACAACCTCTCCACGTCTCTTCACGGCGGCGATGGCCTGGTTCACGACCGCCGGGACCCCGACCGCCACCAGGGCCGCATCCACGCCTTTTCCATCCGTCGCCTCGGCCACCACCTGGTTGACGTCCTGACGACGCACGTTGGCCGTGGCCGTCGCGCCCAGTTTCTTGGCGACGTCCAGGTTGAAATCGAAAGCGTCGGTGATGATGGTTTGCGCCGCACCCGCGGCCCTGGCGCCGGCGAGCGCGCACAGCCCGATAGTGCCGCCGCCAAGAATCAGCACCGAACTGCCTGGCTTCACCCCTGCCTGGCGGACCGCGTGGACACCCACGGACAGCGGCTCCACCATCGAGCCCTCGGCGTATGAGACGTGGTCAGGCAGTTTGTAGATCTGCTGCTCGGGGGCAACGATGTACTGACCGAAGGCGCCCGGCCACTGCTGAACACCCAGCATGATTTTCTTGGTGCAGGAGTTCGGGTGGCCGGAGACGCAATCTTCGCAAACGCCGCAGACCCTCTGCGGATCGAGAGTGACTCGATCGCCGACGGCGAAACGACGCACCTCGGACCCGATGGCCACAATGTCTCCGGCCATCTCATGACCCTGGATGGAAGGTGGGCGCCGGAAGGGGTGGGTTCCCTTGTAGGCGTGCATCTCTGAGCCGCAAATGCCGGCGACCGACACCCGGATCTTCACTTCGTTGGGAGCCGGTTCCGGCTCTGGGACTTCCTCGATCTGCATCTTGTAGTAATCACGAAGAACGGCTGCTTTCATCGCACCTGCCTCGATATGTCGTCGTTTGCGAGTTGCTCATCAGCGGAGTATCTTAGCTCAACGAACCCTGGCGGGGAGAATACGACCCCCACGGGTCGAAGTCAACGAGATATGGACCCCGCGATCCACCAGGAGGGCGAGAGATGCTGTTGGAAGGAAAGGCTGCCATCGTCACAGGGGCCGGCACTCAACGGGGCATAGGACGGGCAACGGCACTGGCAATGGCTCGCGAGGGTGCGGACATCCTGATCGCTGACCTCAATCTCGCCGGGGCGCAGAAGGTCGCGGCGGAGATACGTGACCTGGGGCGCCGCGCCGTGGTAACTGCCGTCGACGTCACCAGCGAGGAGCAGACTCAGCGGATGGCCTCTGAGGCGAAATCCGCCTTCGGGCGCATCGATATTCTGGCCAACTGCGCCGGAATCACCAGGCCCACCCCGGTGACCGATATCACCGTGGACGAGTGGGACCTCATCATGAACGTCGATCTCAAGGGCGTCTTTCTCTGTACCAAAGCCGTGCTCCCTGCGATGATGGAACAGAGTTACGGCCGCATTGTGTCGATCTCTTCGGTGTCGGGTAAGCAGGGCGGCGGAGTCTTCGGGAGCGCCCACTACTGCGCGGCCAAGGCCGGTGTGGCAGGCTTCATGAAGGCGGTGGCCAAGCAGATGGCGCGTTACGGGATCACCGCGAATGCTGTAGCCCCGGGCCTCATCGACACGGACATAACCGTGGGTCTCGTGGAGGAGGGGACGCGTCTGGGGATTCTGGAGCAGTCGCGCCAGAACATCCTGCTCGGGCGACTGGGCCGAGCGGAGGATGTTGCGGATGCCGTCGTGTTCCTGGCGTCGGACAGGGCGAGCTACATCACCGGCGAGGAACTGGATGTTAACGGCGGATTGCACATCGACTAGCCAGCCTCCGTTCCATCTGAGGGCGCATCAGACAGCCTTCCCAACGAAGAGGACGTGACGCATGGTTAAGAAAATCGTCCTGGCACCTCAGCCGCTGCATCCCGCCGCGGCAAGGCTGTTCCAGGAAAGCGCGGAATATCGAGTAGCCAGCAGCCCGGAGCCAGCCGTCGTGGCCCGGGAAATGAGAGGTGTCCACGCCCTCGCGGTGCGGCTCAGCCGGATTACCGCGGAGGTCATCGACGCCGCGGAATCGCTGCAGGTGATAGGTCGCAACGGCGTTGGTCTGGACAACGTGGACGTTGCCGCGGCGACCAGGCGCGGCGTCGCTGTCGTTTACACCCCCGATGCCAACTCCGTCTCGGTGGCCGAGCACGTCCTTGGCGTGGCTCTGGCCATGTCTAAGGGCTACCTGCGGCTGGACAGAGAGACCCGGACCGGCAACTGGGGTGCCCGAGAGAAGCTTGGACGGGAGCTGACCGGCCGCACCTTCGGCTTCATCGGCCTCGGAAGGATTGGTACTCTGACCGCACGTAAGTGCAGAGGAGCTTTCGACGCCCGGATCGTGGCCTACGATCCCTACGCGAGGCCTGAGGTTGTCGCGGAACTGGGTGCAACGATGGCAGGATCCATCGATGACTTACTTCAGCGCGCCGATGTGGTTTCCCTCCATGTGCCGCTGACTCCTGAGACGAAGGGACTCATCGGGGCTCGGGAGCTCGCGCTTATGAAGTCCACCGCCTATCTGATAAACGCCTCGCGCGGTACAGTGGTGGACGAGGAAGCGCTGGCAGCGGCGCTGAGGAACGGAACCATCGCCGGAGCTGCCCTTGACGTCTTTGGCGAGGAGCCACTTCCTGCCGCCCACCAGTTGTACGACGTTCCCAACCTGCTCCTTACCCCGCACACCGCGGCCTTGACCGAGGAGGCGATGGAGCGGATGGCGACGAGCATGGCGTCCGACGTCCTGGCGGTGCTGAGGGGTGAGAAGCCCCGCTACGTGGCGAATCCCGAGGTACTCAAGTAGGCATGGTTCAGCGTTGGGGTCGCAGTGCCGCTGAGGGCTCGGGAGGACGATGGGAGGGCGAAGCTCCTGCTGAGCCGCCAGTTTCCTACCGACGTGGCGGCTCGCCGGGAGGCTCGCCCTCCCCGACTGTAACCCCATCTGCCCTCCCTCCCGAACCATTCCTTCAAGTAAATCCGATGGCCGGCTCCTTGCAGTTGACCGACCTGATGACGCTCACAGGGTGAACAGGGAGGTTCCACCGCGCGGAGACGCAAAAGCACCGATGAGAGCTGTTCTTTCGTCGATGGGACATCCCTCGTCCCTGGCAGCGGTTCTTTTGTCGCTGCTGGTCGGTTGCTGCTCCGCAGGATGCGCGCCCGGCGCTGCTGAGACCCCGTCGGGTACGATCCCCAGCTTTGGCCACGTCTTCGTCATCGTGATGGAGAACAAGAGCTACAGCGAGATAATTGGCTCTCCCGAGGCACCCTACATCAATCAGGTCGCCCGTACCTACGCCTCGGCCACCCACTACTACGCGATCCGCCATCCGAGTCTCCCCAACTACCTTGCGCTGGCGTCCGGCTCGACACAGGGGCTCATCAGCGATTGCCCCAACTGCTCTTTCGACGTTCGGAACCTGGCGGACCAGC
>JAJYKO010000942.1 GCA_021788565.1 Chloroflexota bacterium | reverse complement strand
ATTCGGTAACGTGTCCCTCGAGGCCCAAGCGGCGCAGACCCGCCGCGGCCAGCACCACCGCGTCCAGCGTTCCCCCCAGGGCCTTGCGGACGCGCGTGTCGACGTTGCCGCGTACGTCCTCGACCACTAGATCAGGACGGAACGCCTTCAACTGAGCCGCCCTGCGCGGGCTGCTGGTGCCGATGCGGGCTCCATTCGGCAGTTGCGTCAGCGGCGCCTCTTTCCGCGAGACCAGCGCATCTCTCGGGTCCTCCCGAGGGCCGGTGGCCGCCAGCTCCAGCCGTGGGTCGAGCTCGCTCGGCAGGTCCTTCAAGCTGTGAACCCCCAGATCGATCTGACCGGAGAGCAGGGCGTTCTCGATCTCCTTGACGAAAACGCCGGTGGAGCCGATTTCGGCCAGAGGCGATTTCAGGTCCACATCGCCTCGTGTTTGGATGTGCTGAAGCACGAACTGCCTTTCCGGGTGAGCGGCTCGAAGCCGCTGGGCCACGAATTCCGCCTGCCAGACAGCCAGGGCGCTACCTCTAGTTCCAATGACGATGGGCCTATTCGTACTAGCCAATATGCTGCTCCTGCAACAACAGGGATTCGCTCTCCGTGCAATCGTCGCCTCCCTCGAGGCCGAAGAGCTCACGCAAGGTCAGGGCGTACGTGGCACCGGTGTACTCGGCGGAGCAACCCTTCAAGCGAACCGTGGGTTGATGCAGGATCTTGTTCACGATTCCGGTGGCCAGGGCCTCTACAGTGGAGCGTTGCCGTTCCGAAAGGCCACCGAGGCGGCCGAGGGCCTTCTGCAACTCAGCCTGCCGGATCTCTTCGGCGCGGTCCCGCAGGGCTTTGATGGTGGGCACGACCTGCAGGCTGCTCCACCAGTGATCGAAGGCCTCCAACTCGGCATCTATAATCTGCTGGGCGGCGGCCACCTCCTTCCTGCGCTCCTCCAGGTTAGCCTCGCGAAGGGACTCGAGATCGTCGATATCGTGAAGGAAGACGTTCTCAACCTGCCGGGCCTGCGGGTCTATGTCGCGGGGCACGGCGATGTCTATGAGGAATAGAGGGCGATCGGGCCGCCGTTCCATGGCCGCCTTGACCATCTCCAGGTCCACCACAAAATTGGGGGCCCCCGTACAGCTAATGGCAATGTCGGTCTCAGAGAGCAGTTGCGGGAGGCTGCTCAACTCGGCAGCGGTGCCACCGAAGCTGCCTGCCAGGTCTACCGCGCGCTCATAGGTCCTGTTGGCCACAACGAGGTCCGCGCACCCGTTGTCCAGCAGGTTTCGGGCCGCCAGCTCGGCCATCTCGCCGGCGCCCACCAGAACGACGCGTCGTCCTGAGATGGTTCCCAGTGCCTTCCGTGCCATTTCGACTGCGGCATGGCTGATCGAGGCAGCGTTGCGGCTGATAGCGGTGTCTGTGCGAACGCGCTTGCCGGTCTTCAGGGAGTGCAAGAACACCCAGGAGAGGATGGGACCGGCTGAGCCCCTGGCGGCTGCGGCGACATATGCCCCGCGAACCTGACCCAGAATCTGCGGCTCTCCGAGGATCATCGACTCGAGACCGGAAGCCACAGCGAAGAGGTGGCAAACGGCATCCCTCCCCGTCAGGGAAAAGAGGAAGGGGGTGAAGCGCTCGACAGGGGCTCTGTGGAAACCCGCGAGGAAATCCATTATCTGTTTCCGACCTTCCTCGGCCGAGGGTACGACGGCGTAGATCTCGGTACGGTTGCAGGTGGAAAGTAGTATCCCCTCCGTGGTCGTCTCGTGAAGGGCGGCCAGGGCGGCTTCCATCTGAACGGGGGTGAAGGCAAGCATTTCGCGCACAGCGACCGGTGCTGCTTTATGGTTTACGCCAACAACGATTATCTCCATTTCTAGTCCTGCCGAAGCTCCTTTACTCCGTCTAGGTGTAGTCCAGGAATCGAGCCGGAACGCACCCCGGCTCAGACGCGCCAGGTCCAAATTCATCGACAACTAAAGAGGATCGAGATACCCAGTACGGGAAGCGGGCGGGTGAGGCAGAAACGAGGTCCATCGTTACGAGCCAGAGCGATTGGGGAGTCCACACCGTACCACCCCCTCGAGAGGTAGGTAGCCACACTGGCGATACCGACGAGGCCCAAACACCCCTCTGCCCGTCTCCACACGACACGCGCCACTTCGCGCAATGCGGGCCCATGTCCGGGCCCGCGAGACAGTCACTCCACGCGGACGAATATCCCACAAGATTGTGCAAACCTGCGCAATTCTAACTAGATCTCGGGGTCTTTTCAAGAGGAAACCTGAATCTGAGCTAAGAATATCGAGTACTGGAACCCTGGCCCAATAGGCTCCCAACAAGGAGCACGACGAGCCCCACGACGATGGATAGGTCCGCCACGTTGAACACTCCGGTCCGTAGCCGCCCAATACCCACGTTCATGAAGTCGACGACCAGGTCGCCTCGAAAGACGCGGTCGGCCAGATTGCTGAACCCACCACCAATGAACAGGGCCAGACCGATGGTGGTAACCGTCCGCACCTGTCTATCCAACAGGGCGAAAGCGAGCGCTCCAGTCAGGAGGATACCAACGGCCCACTTGAACAGCCAGGTCCTGACGTCGCCTGGCAATCCCGCCCCGAAACTGAGGAAGCCGCCGGGATTCTCCGAGTACTGCAGGCGAAATAGGCCGTCCAGATAGGATTGGGGCAGCGAGAACCGAAGGGTGTCCGACGCGATCCGCTTGGTCGCCTGGTCGCAGATTGCCACCAGCGCCACCAGGCCCGTCACCAGTGCAGCCCTATGTCGCTCGATCATGGTCGAACGAGGAATATCGAGGCTATATCGGGGCCTACGTAAACCAGCAGGCCTCCGACAAGCGTCGGGTAGATAAGTATTACCGCTTGCATGGTCAGCATTTTCGCTTCATCCACGGTCATTGGGGGCTCCCTCGTGGTCAGAGGGAAACCCGTGAACTTACGCTCAGCATCCTTGCATCGAATATGCCGAAATACGCGAGCACACGAGCACAGAGCGTAGCAAATGGGCATGATCCAAAGAAGCACTGGTTTCGACCAAACTAGTACTATGTTCCTATTGTCGCGTTTGTCGATGAAGCTTACATTTCCGTCAGCTTAAGAAGACGGTTCTGGCGGGCCGATAGGGAACCGCCGAGAAATGAA
>JAJYKO010000941.1 GCA_021788565.1 Chloroflexota bacterium | reverse complement strand
AGTGGAGCCATACCACCTCCGTTACGGACTGGGACCTGAAAAACGTCCTCTGGAAGGCCGGCCTCCTGCTCACACCCGAGCAGGTGGCCGCCCTTTTTGCAGACATCAAGCGCAGGGGGCTGATTTCAGCCTCCGAACGGAGGAGCGAGGAACGCATCGAGGCGTTGTGGGGGGTGAAGATCACGCCGGCCGGGGTCGAGTGGCTGGCTCAGCGCTCCCAGGCTGCCGGTCGCTCCAGTGTGCCTTCCGCTCCCTCCGGTGCAGCTTCGACCGCTCAACAAACTGAGTCCACGGGCGAGAATTCTGCGGAGGAGTATCCACCGGAGACCGTTTCTCTGGAGGGAGACCCCGCCGTCAGCTCCTTCTGACTGCCACGACACTAAACCAAAGGCAGGATGAAACCCGCGGGGTCTCGGGGATCACGGCGCGTCAATTCAGGATCAGGGGCCAAAGACCCCGCGGGTTTGGTCGCCGCTTTGCTTTAGCAGCAACCACGAGCACCGTTCGCCCTGGCTCCTGGTGCTCCGCCACACTTATCCCGACAGCCTGGAATCGACGCTTCAGCGGGGGTAGCCCGGGACGGCCATTGTAGGGGCGGCTGTCGTTGTAGGGGCGGCTCGCGAGCCGCCCCACCATCTCGATTCCAGGGTGTCGAAACCAGTGTGTGGGTGAACAGACTACTTACGGTGAGCGGGCGCAACCACGTGAATGTCGATATCCGGAACCAGCCGGAGCAGATTGCTCACAATGGTGCCTCGCAGCAGTTCGTAAAACCTTCCATGGCGCGAATGCCCGATGAATAGGTTGGCCACGTTCTGCTCGTGGGCCACCCGAGCCAGTTCCCTCGACACTGACTCCCCCTTGATCCTCAGCACCTGGGCGCCAAGGTCCTCAGCCAAGCGCAGGTTCTCCTCCAACTGTCGCTTCTCCTCTGGAGAGGCATGGGCCCAGCCAGGCACCTCCACGAAGACCGCCAGCAATTCCGCTTGAAGACGGCTCGCCACCAGCCAAGCTCTCCGAATGAGGTGCTTGGCCCCGGGCTCGGCTCCCACGGCAACCATGACCCGTTCCCCGGCCGGCCAGACCTCCCGGATCGCGTGCTCGTGCATATAGTCGGTGAGGTCTTCCTCCACCGCTGTCGAGACCTTGCGCAGGGCCAGTTCGCGAAGGGCCGTGAGGTTGCCCTCTCGAAAGAACTGGTGGAGCGCCTGCTCCGCCCGCGCGGGGGGATAGACGTTGCCGTGTGTGATCCGCTGTCGGAGAGCGTGCGGCGACATATCCACCAGCTCTATCTCGCCGGCCTGGTCCACCACCGAGTCTGGAATCCTCTCACGGACCGGAACGCCCGTGATTCGCTCGACGACGTCGGCGATGCTCTCCAGATGCTGGACGTTCATGGTCGTGATGACGGTGATGCCCTGATCCAGCAGCTCCTCCACATCCTGCCACCGCTTCTCGTGCTTGGAACCGGGGGCATTGGTGTGGGCTAGCTCGTCCACCAGCGCCACCGCCGGATGGCGGCGGATGACGGCCTCCGTATCCATCTCCTCCAGCGTCACGCCCTGGTACTCGACCCGCTTGCGAGGGATGATCTCCAGGTCACCGATGGCCGCGATCGTTTGAGGGCGACCGTAGGTCTCCACGAATCCGATCACCACGTCGGTCCCACGTTCCTCGCGTCGTCGTCCCTCATCCAGCATCCGGAAGGTCTTGCCAACTCCCGGGGCCATGCCCAGCAGAACGCGCAGCCGGCCCCGGGCCCCCGCCCCTGCCTGCCTGCGCACCTTCTCAAGCATCTCTTCGGCTGTAGGCCGGTCGTCATCCGGCAGCCTGTGTTGGTCTGCCATCGTTCTCCGTCAAACCCCTCCCCTGCTCCCCTCCCCGCAACGGGGAGGGGCTGGGGGTGAGGTTGGCTCCTCGGCCCTACTTCATCCTGTCTAGGGCCATATTCAACTCTAGCACGTTCACAGCAGGCTCGCCGAGGACCCACAGGATGCGGCCCTGAGTGTGCTGATCGATCAGCGCCTTCACCTGAGCCTCAGAGATGCCGCGTGCCTTGGCGACGCGTGCTGCCTGGTCGTAGGCGTTGGCGATGCTGATGTCCGGGTCCAGGCCACTCGCGGAGGCCGTGACTGCGTCCACGGGCACCGGCGCGTCCGGCGCCAAACCGTTCTCCTGCCGGTAGGCGATCGCCCGCTGCTTCACTAGGTCTATCAGCTTCTGGTTGGTCGGCCCGAGGTTAGACCCGCCAGAGGCGGTGGGGTCGTATCCGTTCTGCCCAGCGGCAGAGGGGCGAGGATGGAAGTACTTGGCGTCGGTGAAGTTCTGGCCAATCAGCGCTGACCCTATGACGTTCCCGCTGCTATCCTTCACCAGGCTCCCATTGGCCTGGTATGGGAAGAAGACCTGAGCCAGACCGGTGATCACCAGCGGATAGATGATGCCGGTTACTACCGTTATGGCAATTATCATCAATATGGCGGTGCGCATCTGCCGCGCGATTTCCATGTTCACTCTCCTCAAGCCATTACCGGTTAGCCGTCAGCCCAAGGCCAATTGCTAACAGCTAATTTCTAATGGCTAATCGCTTCGTTACGCAAGCCCGATCGTCGAGATGATCAGGTCGATCAGCTTGATCCCGATGAACGGCGTTATGATGCCACCCAAACCGTAGATCAGCAGGTTTCGTCCCAACAGCTCCGCGGCCGGTGCCGGCCGGTATCCGACGCCACGCAACGACAGCGGTACCAGCGCGATGATGATCAGTGCGTTGAAAATCACCGCCGACAGAACCGCACTCTGAGGCGTCGCCAGCCTCATCACGTTCAGCGCGTTGAGTTGAGGATAGGCAACGCTGAAAGCCGCCGGAATGATGGCAAAGTACTTCGCCACGTCGTTCGCGATCGAGAAGGTGGTTATCGCCCCGCGCGTGATCAGCAACTGCTTCCCAATAGCTACCACCTCGATCAGCTTGGTGGGGTTCGAGTCCAGGTCTACCATGTTCGCGGCCTCTTTGGCCGCTGCCGTACCGGAATTCATCGCGAGGCCCACGTCGGCCTGAGCGAGCGCGGGAGCGTCGTTTGTGCCGTCGCCGCTCATGGCCACCAGGTGGCCCTCCGCCTGCTGCTCGCGAATGATACGGATCTTATCCTCCGGCTTC
>JAJYKO010000940.1 GCA_021788565.1 Chloroflexota bacterium | reverse complement strand
GAGGGAACAGTAGAGGAGCGAATCGCCGAGGTGCTGCGGGACAAGCAGCTGCTGTTCGACCAGATGGTGGACGACGTGTCACTGGACCTGCGGGGCACACTGAACGCAGAAGAGCTTTTCGGCCTCTTCGGCCTGACCCCTTCGCCACACGGGGATCGCTCCGAGGGGTAGGCGGCTGCTTGCCTGTTTGGAGTGCGTGTGCGTCAGCACCGCTTTTGTGAAGGCGCGTACGCGCCTCGCTCAATCGTTCGGGAAAGCGGCGCTAGCGCGCCGCACTCCATAATCACGGGGCGGAGTCGAGGGCGAGGCACTGTTGGGATGGGCCGGCGGCCTGGTTCGCGGCTTCGAGAGTGGCGCCCACATTACCCCAGGCCGTCCAGAGGGCGGCCTCGTCGGGCGCGCCGGTGATGCCCCGCTGCGTATCCTGATCGAGTTGGGCATCGGTCCCCGGAGCGGGCGAGCCCCACGATGCGACCCCTGCCAGCATGCCCCTCGCGACCAGCTCGGACGCGCTCCACTCGCGCGGCTGAAGCTGTCCTTCCAGATCCTGCCACGATCGGTTCAGGCCGTTCTGCACCGCGGATGGCTCGTCGCCGCCGAAGCGTGTCTGCATTTCGGTGGGCGTGCCCCGTGTGAACCCGTACTCGGTTGCCAGCACTGCCACGCCTGCCTGCTTAAAGCTCGCCATGTCGTCCAGCCCATATGGGTTGAAATCGTAGTACGTCATGCCGAAGACGTTCCAGTCGTAGGTCCCGTGGGTATTCAGCATCTGCTGGACGAACTGCTGGTACTGGGGAACCAGATCGGGCCTGAGCTGGTTCTTGGGTCGGTACTCCCAGTCGACGAGCTCCGCCATGTACTGGGTGCCCGTGACGATGACGTGATTGCGGTCCACGGACCGGATGGTGTCGACCATGTCCCGGGTAAAGTCGAGGTACCAGCCGTACGCCTGGGGAACGGTGATCCCGTTCCGATGGCTAGAGCGCGCCTTCAGCTCGTTGCCGAGCTGCCACCCCATGAGAGAAGGGCTGTTGGAGAGGCTGGAGACTATCCTGAGTACCCAGGGCTTGTAGTTCACCTCGTAGTTCGGCATGCCGGTCAGCCGCCCGAAGTTGTGCTCCTGGTCGAAGTCGAACTGCCGCACGCCTGCTCTGAACCATGGGGCGGGCAGCACCGGGCTCAGGGTGAAGGTTGGATGATCGTACGCATACCGGTCGCCGGGCACTCCCGGCGGGTAGTAATCTGTGAGACTCACCAGCACGTAGATAGATTCGGAGGGTTTGTGCGCGGCGTTGAATGCATCGACCTGCGCCAGCACAGACCGGAGGGCAGCTATGGCGCTCCGAGCGTCGCGCGGAGCCAGGTCGGAGCCTAGCGCGTGCCCGGTGGCGAAGACCCGCATCCAGCGCAGGTGGTGCTGGCGCATCCATTCGAGATTGGCCTCCAGGCCATCGCGAAACGGAAGGTTGGGCACGTTGGTTCCGGCCGAATTGAGCGGCACACAGCTGGGGTCGTAAAGACGTCCTCCGACCGCGGCGACAAAGCCGGGTGTCCGCCAATCGTGGCTTTCGGTGTCCGCTGCGGATATCGCGTTGGGCGACGCCTCGGGCGTGACCGCGATCGTCGGGAACAGCCCGGCCTCCTTCGCCAGGTCCCCGGCGTTGGCGATGGTGACTTCGCCCTTCTTCGCCCAGGGAACGTCCTCTTTCCAGTACTGGAATACGGCCCGCTGCGTCCTAATCACGAACGAGTTGCCTTCGTCTGCGTAGGACACCGGGAGACCGAAGTTATCCATCCACGAGGCATCGGCGAAGAACCGGCTCTTGATGGGTTGGTTGGTATCCAATAGGGCGAGGTGCCTGGCGACCACGGCGGACCAGGAGAGACCCGTGTCGGGACTGGTGTCGAAGGGTGGAGGAGTCTGCCGGTAGGTGACCAGCCAACCGTCCTTTCCGAGGTCGTGCATTCGGTCCATGACGTTGACGAAGGCGACACTCCCGGTGTCAGGGCGCCACTGGAAGACCGCCTTCTGCATCGCCTGAACCGTGAAGCCGTCCCAGACGAACCTGCGTGACACCGGGTAGCCGAGGACATCCGGACCTCTCAGCCGTCGATACTCGGTCCAGAACGGTATTCCTCCCGCATCGGTAATGGCGAAACCCGTCTCCCCGGCCCCACCCTGGCTGTTTGCCTGCTTGTAGAAATGGCCTCCCCCTACGAGGTCGTAGTCCGGATTGTCGGCAGACGCAGCGGGAGACACCATTGTCGCCAGGGCCAAGACAAGCACGAACAAGGTCGCGACGCGGCAAAGAAGGCGGAAGTTCATGGTGTGTCTCCATGGTCGCTGGATGTGACCAATGATGTACATTGTAGCATCAGGGCGGACTCCCGTTTCTGCTTGAGGTTGAGAAACGCGCTCCCCTTCCCACGCCGAGGGAGTTCTCCGGTCACCCGGCGAAGGCCTGGCTGACCGCGGCGAAACACTGCATCTGGTTGAATTTGCTTGGGCTAAAGATCTCCCGCGATCTACTGATGTATGTATGTATGAGGCGCTGGGCATGGGAGGCCGCGGCTGTACGCGACGCTCAGGTGCAGGCTAAGGAGGTGTGCCACCCAGGGGTCGGCATCGTCATGGGGAAGGCACGGTTACAGGTCACGACTACTACCAACAGGCCCTTCGTCCGGCTCTACGATCGCCCGGACATCCAGGTCGTGAAAGGCTAAACCAAAGCCAGGATGAAACCCGCGGTGTCTCGGGGATCACGGCGCGTTAGTTCAGGATCAGGAGCCAAAGACCCCGCGGGTTTGGTCGCCGCTTTGCCTTAGATCTCGCGCGGGGCTCCCATCTGGAAAGCGCGGTGGATTGCCCGGGTGGCGTCGTCGCCGTCGGCCTCGGCGACGACCAGGGAGATGTTGTACTCGGTGCTTCCCTGGGCGATGGCGATGACGTTGATCCGCTCCTCGCCCATGGTGCTGAAAACCGTCCCAGCGATTCCGGGCGTGCCTCTCATCCCGAACCCCACTACTGCTATGATCACGACCGGCTCAAGTACGTCGATGTGCTCCACGTCATGCTGGGATAGGGCGCTCGCAAGCTCCCGCCGAAGCTCTCGAACTGCCGCCCTCGCCTCGCGGCTCGGCACCGCGAGGCAGACGTTCTGCT
>JAJYKO010000033.1 GCA_021788565.1 Chloroflexota bacterium | reverse complement strand
GGTTCTGGCCGCCGCCACCGGGAGAGGAGTTGCGCTCTTGGACGACCGAGGGGATTCCTGGCGCGTCGCCGCCGAAGCCGAGATAGCGCTCAGCGTCGCCGCTGCCGGCCGGACACTCCTGGCAGGCCTATTTGGTGAGGGTATCATCCGTTCGGAGGACGGTGGGGCAAGCTGGGAGGCCACCAACCGGGGCCTGGATGCCTCTCCACTGATCGGCCTGGTCCTCTCGCCGTCTTTCAATTCGGACACGACCCTCTTCACCTGGGGATCCTCCGAAGCGCCGCTGCGCTCGACGGATGGTGGCCAGAACTGGGAGCCGGCCGCCGAGGGCTTGGGAGGAACGGGCGCCTCCGCCGTAGTCCTATCTCCCGACTTCGAGCGGGATAGCACACTCTACGCGACCACTTCCGAAGGACTGTTCATCAGCACCAACCGGGGAACAGCTTGGCGCAGGCTCGGGCTGGAGGACCACCAGTTGGAGCTGCTGGCGCTATCCCCAACTTTCCCCCAGGATCACACGATGGTGGCGGCGACGACCGGCACCCTGCACCTGTCGACTGACGGCGGCGAGAGCTGGTCGGAATTGGAAGCCCCGGTTGGCGGTGAGTACCTGATAGCGGCGACTCTCGCCATCGCTCCCGACCGAAGACCGACTCTGCTCATAGGGACCTGGCTGGAGCCATCGGACGGTTCACGGGGCAGGGTGACCGTCTGGCGCCGGTTCCTGGACGAAGCGGCTTTCGTCAGCATGTTCTCCAGGCCCACTGACACTCGTGTCACCGTGCTGGCGGTGCCCGACAGTTACGGCCAGGACCAGAAGTTCTTCATCGGCAACGGCGATTCCATCTACCGCTTGGTCCCCGACGCCACGGAGCGGACCAGGGAAGGAATTCGGCCCCTGTGGCTGCCATCGGGGGTCGGCAGAAGGGGCTATCCTGTCGTCTCCATGGTCGCGGCCCCATACTTCAACCGCGGCCGCACCCTATTTGCGTCCGGCGGAGGCGGCGTTTACATCTCCCGGGATGGGGCCCACAACTGGCAGAATCTGGCACCCGCACCCGGCAATCGCCCTGTGGTGGCCCTGGCCCTCTCCCCTGACTACGCCGAGCAGGGCACCATTTACGCCCTCACCCTAGGGGGCCAGCTCTGGAGGTGGGATCTGACGGTTTAGGCGCACGCGGTTCGCCGCATCTGCCCCATTAACTGTAAAGTATTGACTGCGTCTGCCCAATCTGATATACCCGCGCCGGTTCATGCTCCTCTTTTTTTCCAGCTGTGCCGCTGGAGCCGTCCGACCAGTGCTGGTCGCCATTTCGCGACGACGCAGGCAAGCACCCGCTGTGTGGCATTCATTCCACGTAATCGCAAGGAGGGTATTGTGGACGATTCGGATTCTCGCGTTTTCCCGGAACCATTGAAGCGAGTGATCAGCCGGCGCCGGCTCCTTCAGGGTGCCGCGGCAGCCGCCCTCGCCGCCGCCGCGGCAGCCTGCGCGCCAGCCAGCCCGCCCGCCCCCACCCAGGCACCTGCCAAGCCCGCTGGCGGAGCTCCGGCTCCCACTGCCGGCGCGGCAGCCCCTGCCCCTACCTCTGCCGCCGCCGCAGCATCGGCCCCTACCGCCGCGGCGTCGTCGGCTACCGCGCCATACGGCCCCTGGTGGCCGCCAGCAGCCGCCAAGCCGTCGGGCGGCCAGCTCAAGATCGGCACGATCTATCCACTGTCGGGCAGCCTTGCCCTCCTCGGCGAGGAAAGCTGGCGTGGAGCGGAGCTAGCGCGCCTAGTTCAGAATCAGAATGGCGGTCTGCTGGGCAAGGAGATCATCTGGGACAAGACCGACGCCCCTGATCCAAACGCGGCGGTGTCGCAGGCCAACCGGCTGATCTCCACGGATAAGATTCAGATCATCGTTGGCTCCTACTCCAGCACCCTCGCGCAGGCAGGATCAGAGGTGGCCGAGCGCAACAAGGTGATCTGGTGGGAAGAGGGCGGCATATCCGATCCTATTGTGGAGCGCGGCTTCCAGTACCTGTTCCGCACCTGCGCGGAGGCGTCCGGCTTCGGTACCGTGACCATCGATTTCACCAAGAGCGTGATCGCTCCCAAGCTGGGCATCGCGCCCGACAAGCTGAAGGTCGCGATAGTGCACGAAGACGGCCTGTACGGCACCACCGTTGGCAATGCCGAGGAGAAAGGGGGCAAGGCGGCTGGGCTTAACATTGTGACCAACGAGCCGTACAGCGCCACCGCCACCGACCTCTCGTCGCTGATCCTCAAGCTGAAGTCGATGCAGCCCGACGTCCTCTGGGCGACATCATATATCCAGGACGCGCTGCTGTTCTGGAAGCAGGCTCGGGACGTTAACTTCGCCCCCAAGGCCGTGATCGGCAGCGGTGGCGGCTACTCCCTGACCGACTTCGCCAAGGGTCTCGGCAACGATGCCAACGGCATCCTGAACGCGGACTTCACCCAGTACAACATTAGCCCGAGTTACGCCAAGGGCCTCAACGAATACGTGAAGCTATACCAGGACACTTTCAAGGAGCCGCCACGCTCCGGACATTCCCTGGCCAACTTCGTCGGCACCCAGTTCCTATGGGATACCATTGCCAAGGCAGGCTCCAGCGATCCAGATGCGGTCCGCAAAGCGGCTCTGACCCTGGACATACCGGAGGGACAGACGGCGAGCGGGTGGGGCTGCAAGTTCGCCGGCCCCACCGAGAAGCAGGCCGGCCAGAACCTGCGAGCGTTGCCAGTGTTGATGGAGTGGAAGAACGGCGCGCAGTACACCATTTACCCGACGAATGCGGCCGTCGCCGACGTTACGCTGCCCTGGAAGCCGTCCTGGGCGAAATAGCATTTAGTGATTAGCTTTTAGCAATTAGCTCTTGGCGACGGTCATTAGCGAGCAGCGGGGAGCGGTCTTTCTCGCTGCTCGCTAGTCGCTGGGGGTCAAGGGCAATAGCTAATCACTCATTGCTAATAGCTATCTGCTGGGGGAATACAATGGCTGCAGTACTTGCCCAGGTGGCCGTGTCGGGCCTACTTCTGGGCGGCGTCTATGCCCTGATCAGTATCGGACTCACGCTCATCTTCGGAGTTATGCGGGTGGTGAACTTCGCCCACGGCGAGTTCCTGATGATCGCGATGTACGCCACGTTCTGGTTGTTCCAGCTCTACGGACTGGATCCATACGTATCGATCTTCATTGTCACCGCCTTGCTCTTCCTGGTGGGGCTCCTCACCCAGGCGACAATCGTGCGCCCCGTCCTGCGAGGCTCGCCCGCCATGCAGATCTTCGCCACAGTGGGGCTCTCCATCGTGCTGCAGAACGCGGCCCTGATCGTCTGGAAGGGGGACTACCGAACTGTGGACACCGCATACTCCAGGGCCGTGCTCTCCATTGGGCCGCTGCAGGTCGGCGTTTCCCGACTCACAGCATTCCTGGTGGCCCTGGCTATCACCATCGCTCTGTTTTACTTTCTCAAGAAGACTTACCTGGGCAAGGCAATCCGGTGTGTTGCACAAGATAAGACAGCCGCGCTGTTGATGGGCATCAACATCAGCCGTATCAATCTGATCACATTCGGCATAGGCACCGCTCTGGTTGGCGTCGCGGGGGCGGTCCTCATGCCGATCTACCCGGTCTTCCCGACGGTTGGCACCTACTTCGTACTCATTGCCTTCGTCGTGGTGGTGTTGGGCGGAATGGGCAACGTGACAGGAGCCTTCCTGGGAGGGTTGATAATCGGACTCGTGGAGGCGTTTAGCGGCTTTTACGTGCCGGCACTGAAGGAGGCCATCTACTTTGTCGTCTTCATTCTCGTTCTGCTGATCCGGCCCACCGGACTCTTCGGAGTGGTTGGAGCCGAGGAGGTGGGCCTGAAATGATCGCAAAGGAGCACGAAATCCTGGGCAAGAGGCTCGAAGGGAAGCGCGCCGGGATCGACCCGTCCCTCTACGTGCTCGCGGCACTGATTGTCGTGACGGCGGCCTTCGCGCTGGTGGTCAAGGATAAGTTCTACCTGCACGTGCTGATAATGATAATGTTCTACGCGGCGGCCAGCTCCGCCTGGAACATCATCGGGGGCTTCGGGGGCCAGCTCTCATTGGGACACGCCGCCTTTTACGGTATCGGCGCCTACACCTCCACTCTACTGTTCATTGACTACGGCGTCTCGCCCTGGATCGGAATGCTGGTGGGTGGGGCGATATCAGTGATCATCGCCGCGATCATCGGGTATCCTAGCTTCAGGCTGCGGGGGCCATTCTTCACGCTGGTGACCATCGCATTCGCGGTGGTGCTCCGGATCCTGGCCGTGAGCGCTCAGGGCATCACCAAGGGGTCCATCGGCCTCAGTGTACCATTCAGGCCTTCTCCCCAGAACTTCATCTTCCGGGATCTCTCCACATACGCCCTCGTGGCTCTGGGCTTCATGGTGATCATGATCCTGATAAGCATGCGGATCGAGCGCTCCCGCATTGGCTACTACCTGGCGGCCGTGCGCGAGGACGAGGACGCCGCGCAGGCGCTCGGGGTGAACGCGACCCGTTATAAGCTTATCGCGCTGCTGATCAGCGCATTCTTCACATCCCTGGCTGGAACTTTCTACGCCCAGTACATCGCCTACATCGAGCCGTACGGCATCTTTGCCCTGGACTTCTCGGTGCTGCTTGCGATGCTGGCCATCATCGGGGGAATGGGGACAGTGTGGGGGCCAGTAGCCGGAGCGTTCATCGTGACGCCGCTGGGGGAGTTCCTTCGGGCAAATCTTGGTGGGGGGCTGCAGGGACTTGATCTGGTTGTTTACGGCACGGTGCTTATCTTGATGGTGATCCTGCTCCCTAGTGGGGTGGTGCCATCCATAGCCGAGAGGTTGAGGCGCGCCCCGAAGGTGAAGACGGGCGGAACCACGGCAGCCGCAAAGGAGGCACCATGATCCTGAAGGTGGACGGCGTAACCAAGACCTTTGGGGGACTGGCAGCTCTGAAGGGAGTCAGCTTCGAGATCGGCGAGGGGACCATCCTGGGCCTTATCGGACCCAATGGTGCTGGCAAGACCACCCTGTTCAATGTGATCTCTGGCTTCTACCGGCCTGACAAGGGAGAGGTGCTGTTCGCCGGTGAGCCGGTGAGCCATATGAAGGCATACGATATCTGCCACCGTGGTCTCGCGAGGACCTTCCAGGTAGCCAAGCCGTTCGGCAACCTCTCCGTGCTACAGAATGTGATGGTGGGTGGCTTTCTTCGGGCCTCCAGCACCGGGCAAGCGAGGGAGCAGGCCATTCAAGCGATGGAGTTCGTGGGGCTGGCTGGTCAGCAAGACAAGGCGGCACGGAGCCTCACCATCTCGGACCGCAAGCGACTGGAAGTGGCGAGGGCGCTGGCGACTCGCCCGAAGGTACTACTGCTGGACGAGGTGATGGCGGGACTCAACCCAACGGAGCTTGTGGAGATGCTGGAGATCATCAAGCGGATCCGCCAGAGTGGGGTGACGCTCATAGTCATAGAGCACATCATGGCGGCGATCATGAACGTATCCGAGCAGATACTGGTGCTTCACCACGGGGAGAAGATCGCGGAGGGCTCTCCGCAAGAGGTGGCCAGGGACAAGCGCGTGATAGAAGCCTACCTCGGAGAGGAGTACCTCCTTGCTTAAGGTTAACGACATCGACGTTGCCTACGGCGACCTGCAGGTGCTCCACGGCATGTCCCTTTCGGTGGAGGACGGCGAAATCGTGGCGCTGGTGGGAGCCAACGCCGCCGGCAAGTCCACCACCATCAATACTATTTCCGGGGTTGTGAGACCTAAGCGGGGCGCCATTGAATTTCAAGGAAAGCGGATAGACCACATGGCGCCCTACGATATCGTGGCGTTGGGTTTGGTGCAGGTGCCCGAGGGGCGGAGGCTTTTCCCCTACATGACCGTGCTGGAGAACCTGGAGCTCGGTGCCTACAGCAGGGAAGCTCGCAGGGTCAAGGGTCAGACGCTCGAAATGGTACTCGGGATGCTGCCGCTGCTGAGGGAGCGCAAAGAACAGTTGGCGGGGTCGCTCTCCGGAGGGGAACAGCAGATGCTGGCAATTGGGCGAGGGCTGATGTCACTGCCAAAGCTGCTGATGCTGGACGAGCCATCCCTGGGGCTGGCGCCGCTGATGGTCAGACAGATCCTGGACACTGTTCAGGAGGCCAACGCTCGGGGTATGGCGGTGCTGCTGGTGGAGCAGAACGTGCAGCACTCCCTGAAGCTGGCGCATAGGGGATACGTGCTGGAGAGCGGACGGATCGTCCTGCAGGGCGTGGGCTCCGAACTGCTGGGCAATCCCCACCTGAAGAAGGCGTACTTGGGGATGTAAGGGACCGAGTGGAGAGGTGTGAGATGGCGCTGGTGCTGCGAGAGGCGGACGTAAAGTCGTTGATGAACATGCAGGACGCGGTCGCGTGGGTGGAGGAAGCGTTGCGCGCTCACGGCGAGGGCAAAGCCCGGAACGTGCCTCGAAGCCGCGTGAAGCTGCCGAAGGCCACGCTCCACGTTCTTCCAGCGGCCGACCTGGTTCAAGAAGTGGTGGGCCTCAAGTTCTACACCACCCCCAAGGGTGGGGAGCGCTTCCTGGTGGTGCTGTTCAGCGCCGAGGACGGCCGGCTGCTCTGCCTCCTGGAGGCCGACTACATGGGAGTGATGCGCACCGGCGCGGCCTCCGGTGTGGCAACGAAGTACATGGCGAGGGCCGACGCCGACGTACTGGCCCTTTTCGGCGCGGGCAAGCAGGCCCGAGGGCAACTGCTGGCTGTGGCGGCCGTTAAGAAGCTCAAGCAGGTGCGGGTGTACAGCCGGGATACAGAGCGGCGAAAGCAGTTCGCCGAAGAGATGGAGACCCAGGCCGGCGTGGAGGTGGTGCCGAAGGAGTCGATCGAGGAGGCGCTGGACGGTGCCATGATCGTCACCACTATCACCAGTTCGCGCGAGCCGCTGTTCCCTGCGAGCGTGATTCAACCCGGAACCCATATCAACGCCGCTGGCTCCAACTCGCTGCTGCGCCGGGAACTGGACGAGGAGCTGATGCGACGCGCCGCCTTGGTGGCGGTGGACTCGCGGCAGCAGTCGAAGGTGGAGAGCGGCGACCTGCTGATCCCGACGGAGCGTGGCTGGTTGGACTGGGATTTGTTGCCGGAGCTGAGCGAGATCGTGGCCGGCAGGCAGCCGGGGCGGCATAGCCCTTCAGACATCACGATTTTCGAGTCCCATGGCCTCGGCCTCGAGGACGTGGCCGTCGCTGCCCACGTGTACCACCGAGCCAAAGAACGCGGTCTGGGGCAGGAGGTCGATCTGCTGTTCTAGCCCCCATTCGACTCGTCACCCCTTCTCGGCTACGCCGCATGCTCCAGCGGACCGGGAAGCGCCTCGGGGTTCACCACGTTCCGCGGCTTGCCCTCCAGGAAGCCGCGAATGTTGGCGATGGCGGTGTCCACGATCCGCTCTAGTGCCTCCTGGCTGTTGAAGGCGGTGTGTGGTGTGACCACCACATCCTCTCGCCGCAGGAGGACGTGGTGGCGAAGCAGCATCCGCAGCTTCTCTTCGGCCAGCGGCGCTGAGAGGAGCTGCTTCTCCTCCACGATCAGCTCCTCGCCCTCGATCACGTCCAGACCAGCCCCGCTCAGGATGCCCTGGTCCAGCGCCCAAATCAGGGCTTCGGTGTCAACCAACCCACCTCGGGCCGTGTTTATCAGGAGTGCTCCGCGCTTCACCTTCTGGAGCGTCTCACGATTGATGATATGCTCCGTTGAGGGCGTTAGCGGCGAATGAAGTGTGATGATGTTCGATTCGGCCAGCAGCACGTCCAGGGGAACATACTCGAAGCCGAGCACCTCGGCCATCAGGTGGTTTTCGCGCCTGTCGTAGGCGAGCACCCTCATCCCGAAGCCCTTGGCGATCCTGATTACGTGGAGCCCGATGCTGCCTGCCCCTATCACCCCCAGCGTCTTGCCCTTCAGGTCAAAGCCACGCAGCCCTTCCAGGGAAAAGTTGCCCTGCGCCGTGCGCACGTACGCCTTGTGGATCTTGCGGGAGAGCGAGAGAATCAGCCCGAAGGTGTGCTCTGCCACGGTGTTCTCGCCGTAGAAAGGAACGTTGCACACGAGGATGCCGCGCTCATCGCATGCCTCCAGATCGATGTGGTCGTAGCCTGTAGAGCGGGTGGCC
Organism: Chloroflexota bacterium; assembly: GCA_021788565.1. The sequence continues at coordinate 7,555 of JAJYKO010000033.1, read as the reverse complement.
ACCAGCCGCAATTTAGGCAGACCCTCGACGGCCGCCCGATTGACGCTGGATCGGATGAATACTGAGATCACCGAAGCGTCCTGGGTTTGTGGCAGGATGGAGGCGTCCAGCGGCTCTCGAAAGAAGCTGAGCTGATGCCCTTCCAGGCTCTTCCGAAGCCGATCCTCCTCCCAGTTCTCTACTTCGAAGAAAGCCACGTGCAAGCTATCAGCCATCAGCGGTCAGCCTCCGATCTCAGCTATTAGCAATTAGCTGTTAGCAATTAGCATGTGGAGTTCGGTGGGTGAGAACTTCCCTTCTAATCGCTAATCACTAATCACTAATTGCTCACCGGCGGCAATAGCCGTGCCATAGTCACGCGTGCCGGGATCCGGTGGTGTGCCAGTGGCAGCGGGTTCACCCATCGTCTATCATGTGGTGGGCCGGATGAGCCATTCCATGTCGCTGATGTCGTGCTTGCCCGAAAGGCGAAGGAGCCTCATGGACAAACTGCTGCTGACGTTGCGATGGGCTGCCCTGGGCATCGCCCTCCTTCTCAATTTGTGGGCGCCGATTCCGGTTGGCTTTTCCCATGAGCCTGAAGCGGTGATCCTTGTGCTGGTCGCGTACAATCTCGCAATCAGCATGGCTCAGCGCCGATGGAGAGGGCTCACCCCTGGTCGCGTACTCGCTATCGATACTGTGGCGTTCTCCGCGGGCATCGTCACGGCGGGTGGGTGGCACAGCAGCCTGTTCGTGCTCTACTTCCTCACCCTACTTGTAGCCGCTGTTCATCTGAAATCAACCGAGAGCCTTGGCTTCACCGCAATAATCGCGCTCCTCTACCCCGCTATCTGTATCCCGCTACCGAACTGGGATTGGCATCAATCCTCCATCGAGGTTCTAGTTGGTCGGGTCACTTCACTTCTGTTCGTCGGAATCATCGCCACCTTTTTCGTGAGGCAGATTGAGACGGAGAGGCGGCTCCGAAAGGCCGAGGAAGACGTGAACTCGCGCCTGAGCGCATTAAACGAGTTAATGAGCCTGGAATTGGGCTCGAAGCTCGATCTGGAGAAGACGCTGGACGGTATCGCTCGATTAGCTAGGCGAGCCATCAACGCGGAATTCACCGCCGTATGTCTCTTCCCTACTGGAGAGCACCCGAGGATGGCACTGGCCTTCGATGGAGTCCCGGCCTCAAGACAGGGCAGCCTTTTTGGCGAGGCGCACCTTGATCCTATTGGAGAGGTGGTGGCCAGGACCGGTCAGCCGTTGCTGATAGCAGACGTTGCGCGCGGGCCCGCGGGAGCCGAACAGATTCCCAGCTTCTACAAATGCCGTTCACTGGTTTGTATTCCCATCAAGCTCGACGAAGAGGTCATAGGCGTCCTCTATAACGGCGTGGCGTCGCCCGATCAAATCAACCAGAACGACCTCGACCTTCTGGCTGCCATGGGCCGCCACACCGGTCTGGCCATCGCCAACGCGGAAATGTATGATCGAGAGCGAGGCAACGTGGAGAGACTGCAGAAGCTGGAGCAGATGAAGAGCGAGTTCCTTTCGACGGTCTCCCACCAACTGCGAACCCCGATAACCTCCATAGCCACTTCGGCGGACCTGCTGATGGCCACAGCAGGCGGTCTCACTGCGGACCAGAGGAAGCTTGTGCAGAACGTCGCACGAAACAGCCTTCGGCTGGACAACCTGGTAGCCGACCTGCTCGATATGTCACGTCTGAAGAGCAGCCGGATCAACATTGCGTCGCAGCCCGTATCTCCGAGAACCTTGATCGATGATGCTGTGGCCAGCGTGAAGCTGCTGGTGGATTCACGGGAGCAGGGCGTTGAGGTCAGACTCGATCCAGACCTACCCCAGGTAGAGGCCGACCGACGGAAGATAGAGCATGTTCTGGTGAATCTTCTCTCCAACGCCTGCAAATTCACTCAGCGGAAGGGGAACATCGTGATCGAAGTTCGCGCGGACGGAGAGATGGTCGAGTTTTCAGTTCACGACGACGGGCCTGGTATGGACCAGGAAGCGCTAGACCATGCCTTCGAGCCTTTCTACAGCGCGAATGGGGCCGAGGGGCAGGGAGGCACAGGGTTGGGCCTTGCCATCGCGAAGAGTCTCGTAGAGCTCCACGGCGGAGAGATCTCACTGGAGAGCGCCCCCGGCTCTGGTACAACCGCGCGTTTCACGCTGCCGGTATCGAGCAATTAGCAATTAGCTGATGGCCCGTGGTCGATGACTAATGACTAATGACTAATGACTAATGACTAATGAAGATTTTAATAGCTGACGACGAGCCCGATGTGGTCGAGGTCGTGGCCATGACCTTCAAGATGCACTGGCCGGACTCCACCATCTACTCCGCGTCTAACGGGGAGGAGGCGCTGGCCATCTTCTTCGCGCATCAGCCCGCGCTGATCATCCTGGATCTCTCCATGCCCCTGTTGGGAGGGCTGGACGTTTGCAGGCGCGTCCGGCGCGTATCCGACGTACCGATCATCATGCTGACGGTCAAAGACGAGGAGATCGACAAAGTGCGTGGCCTGGAGGCGGGGGCCGACGACTACGTAACCAAACCGTTCGGCCACCTGGAGCTTATAGCTCGGGCGCGGGCAGTGCTTCGCCGCAGCTTGCCCGCGACAGCCGCCGGCGCTGAGGCTTCCTTCGATGATGGCTACCTGTCCGTAGACTTCGGCAAGGCCGAGGTCCGTGTCCGTGGAAAGCGGGTCATGCTCACCCCTACGGAGTACCAGCTCCTCGCCTTGCTGGTGCGAAACCCTTCGCAGCTTTTGCCCCATGCCTTGCTACTGTCGAGGGTCTGGGGACCGGAGTGCGTCGAGGACAGAGACTATCTGAAGGCCTACATCAAGCGACTCCGCCAGAAGCTGGAACCCGACCCCAGAATCCCCACATACATCCACACCGAGCGCGGCTTCGGCTACCGGTTCGGCAGAAGCTAACCTGCCTCATACCAGCTGTTCCCTTTTCTTTCACCAGACGTTCCCCCCGGCTTTCACCGCCGTGCCTTAGGTTTAAGACGGGCGTGAAGCCGTCTCCGCTCTTACCGAAAGCTCGGGGGACCAGCCCGGGTAATCATGAGGAATCTGCGCAGGGCTGGTGAAGAAGATGATGCAGCAGCACCGACTTTCGCTGAAGGGGCTCCCTCACTACGAGCGGATCCTCTACGCAACCGATGGCTCCCCCGCGGCTCGAGAGGCCGGCAGGCACGCGGTTTTCCTCGCCCAACGGGCTCAGGCTCAACTCATAGTGCTGTATGTGGCGCCCGATTCCATCACTCGCCGAATCAGCTTTCTGCTGCGCCGGGTCTTGAGTGAAGAGAGGAGGTTGGCCAAACAGGCAGTCGACGACTTGCTGGATTTGGCAAAGGCAAACGGCGTCCCGGCGCAAGCGGCCGTCGAGTCCGGACATAGTGGCGAGGCGATCGGTCGCGCCGCCGCGAAATTCGAGGCTGACCTGATCGTGGTGAGCTCCGCGGGCGCAGGCGATCTCCAGAGAATCCTTGGGCAGCCCGCGCCGGGGAGCGCTCCCCTGTGGGTTGCCCGGCCCGTCTGCGTGATCATGTGCTAGGAGGATACGGAATGAGCGTGGTTGCCCACAGCCAGGACTTGGCTGCGGTAGTCAGTGAACTGAGGACCGATCTTCACACTGGCCTGTCGAGCGAGGAAGCGCTAGAGCGGCTGAAACAGCACGGCCGAAACGAGCTGAAGGAAAAGCCGAGGCCGTCACTGTTTCAGATGCTGCTGGAGCAGTTTAAGAATTTCCTGATCATGCTCCTGGTGGTGGCGGCTGGTATCTCCGCCGTTCTGGGCGAGCTGACCGACGCGGGGATGATCATGGCTATCGTGATCCTCAATGCCGTGATGGGGATCGTCCAGGAGTCGAAGGCCGAGCAGGCGCTGGCTGCGCTGAAGAGGATGGCCGCGCCCAGCGCCCGGGTGATCAGGGATGGCATTCACCAGGACGTGCCCAGCGGGGAGCTCGTGCCAGGCGATGTGGTTCTGCTGGAGGCCGGGAACTACGTCCCCGCCGACCTGCGGCTGGCGGAGGCCGTGAATCTGAAGATCGAAGAGGCCGCGCTTACCGGGGAGTCGGTGCCCGTAGAGAAGCGGGACAACGTGGTGCTCAAGGAGGATATCCCGCTGGGTGATCGAATCAACAGCGCCTACATGAGCACTGTGGTCACATACGGTCGCGGCAAGGGGGTCGTGACCGGCACCGGAATGGGCACCCAGATAGGCTCCATCGCCGAGATGATCCAGTCGTACGAGGACGAGGATACCCCTCTACAGCGGAAGCTGGAGTCCTTCGGAAAGACCCTCGGCATCGCGTGTATCGTGATCTGCGCGATCGTGTTCACCATAGGCCTGGTCCGAGGGGAGCAGGTTCTCTACATGTTCATGGTCTCGGTAAGCCTGGCCATTGCGGCCGTGCCCGAGGGGCTCCCGGCCATCGTGACCATCTGCCTCGCCCTGGGCATGCAGCGGATGGTTCGACGGCACGCCCTCATCCGCAAGCTTCCCGCCGTCGAGACCCTGGGAAGCTGCACGGCCATCTGCTCCGACAAGACGGGCACCCTGACCCAGAACGAGATGACCGTGGTGCAGATCTACGTGAACGGCAGCTGGATCGACGTTGAGGGAAAGGGTTACCAGCCTTCCGGCAGGTTTGTGAGGTCCGGAAATGCTCAGAGCGCGGCCTCGGCCGCTGACCTCAAGCTGCTTCTCATGGGTGCAACCCTCTGCAACGACGCGGAGCTGGAGCAGCCGACGAATGGGACGGGCGGCGGAGCTGTCGGGACTGAACAAGCCAAGGAGGGGATGGGGTGGCGGATGGTCGGGGACCCCACAGAGGGCGCGCTGGTGGTCGCCGCTGCCAAGGGCGGGCTCTGGAAGACGGAGATCGACGAGGGCTATCCCAGGATAGCGGAAATACCCTTCGACTCTGATCGCAAGCGGATGACCACCATACACGATAGCCATGACGGCGTTGCTCACGATTCTGGCTATACCGCCTACGTCAAGGGAGCTCCGGATATTCTAATCGGCCTGTGCAACCGAATTTACCGAAACGGCAAGATCATGCCGCTGGAGGAGCGAGACCGAAGCGACATCCTTGCCGCCAACGAGGCGATGTCCGCCAGGGCATTGAGGGTGCTGGCGGTGGCCTACAAGCCCTTGGCTTCGGTGCCGGAACGCCCCACTCCAGAAGAGCTGGAGGTGGATCTGGTCTTCATGGGGATGCTCGGGATGATTGACCCGGCGCGGCCGGAGGTTAAGCCCGCTGTCGAGACCTGCAGGCGTGCCGGCATCAAGTCGGTGATGATCACCGGCGATCACAGGAACACAGCCATGGCCATCGCCAGGGAGCTAGGGATCCTGAGCGACGACAGGCGGGTGATGACAGGCGAAGAGCTGAACCGCATATCAGATGAGGAGTTCCTGGAGAGGGTCGAAGACATAGACGTATATGCCCGGGTTTCACCCATTCATAAGGTCAGGATAGTGGAGGCTCTGAAGACCCGAGGACACGTGGCCGCAATGACCGGCGACGGCGTGAACGACGCCCCGGCGCTCAAGCGGTCCAACATCGGGGTCGCCATGGGGATCACGGGAACCGACGTCTCGAAAGAGACAGCCGCGATGGTGCTGACGGACGACAACTTCGCGAGCATCGTCGCTGCCGTGGAAGAGGGCAGGATTATCTACAGCAACATCAGGAAGTTCGTCTTCTTCCTGCTCTCCTGCAACGTGGGAGAGATCCTGATCGTGTTCCTGGCCATGATCGTCGGATTGCCGGTTCCCCTTCAACCGGTGCAACTGCTGTGGCTCAACCTGCTAACCGACGGTCTGCCAGCCCTCGCCCTCGGGATGGAAAAGGGAGACCCTGATATCATGGACCGTCTGCCCCGCCCCACGAAAGAATCGATACTCAACCGGGAGATGCAGGTGGGGATCGTAGTTCAGAGCGTAGCCATCGCCGCGGCAACCCTGGCAGCTCTTCTGATCACACTCTGGCAGAATCCTGAAGATATTGTTGGGGCGCAGACTATGGCATTCACAACGCTGGTAGGCTCAGAGCTGCTGCGAGCGTATACCTCAAGGTCCGAACGGCAATCCCTCTGGTCCATGGGGGTTTTCTCCAATCGCTTCATGGTAGCTGCGACGGCAATGTCCTTCCTGCTGCTGCTGGCCCCTCTCTATCTACCCGGGCTGCAGGGGCTGTTCGAGGTGGAGTCACCGCCGCTAATGGATTGGCTGTACGTTCTGCCATTGATGTTCGTCCCGTTCACGGCCGCTGAGGTCACTAAGGCGGTCCTGCGCCGGATGGACACAGATCGCAGAGACAATCGACCCTTGAAGAGGGCAGTCACGGCTTGAATAGATATGGGGCCGGGAACGCGGTCTCCCGGCCCCCAACCTGGGAATAGCTCCGATGAAACCTGCACAATGGATGCTGGTAGCGTTGATAGCCGTCGCCGTGCTCACTGTTCGTGACCTGGCGAGGGATGCGGTTCTTTCCGGCAGTGACGCGGGGCCGGAGTCAGTGCCGGTGAGCCGGGTCGCGGCAATGATACGGGAAGGCACGGTAGCTAGGGCCACGGTGGCCGGCGACAGGGTGGAACTAGTTACCCGATCTGGAGATCGGCTCGCTACGTGGAAGGAGCCTGGCGTATCTTTCCTGGAGAGTATGCAGCGATACGGAGTCTCTTCGGAGCAGATTTCGGAGGTCACCACTGAGGTGGCGCCGGTTGCCCCCTGGAACATGGGCGCGCTGGCCACGGTACTCATGCTAGCGGCACTCGCCGCGATCGGCTCGCTCCTGCTCCGTCCGAAGTTAGGCTGGGCTTCCCAGGGCAATCCACTCCTCGCCTTTCGTAAGAGCAGCACCCGCGCGCAGAGCGCCTGCCGCGGTTGGCCCACTTTCGAGAGCGTCGCGGGCGCGGATGATGCCAAGCAGGAGCTTTGCGAGGTGGTGGAATTCCTGAGGTCTCCGGAGCGATTCTCATCCCTGGGCGCCCGAATGCCCCGCGGCATACTGCTGACAGGAGCGCCGGGCACCGGAAAGACGCTTCTGGCCAGGGCAACCGCTGGGGAGGCCGGGGTGCCATTCTTCGCGTGCTGCGGCTCCGAATTCGTCGAGATGTTTGTGGGCGTTGGGGCCGCGCGTATCCGAGATCTCTTCCAGAATGCCAAAAAGAGCGCCCCCTGTATCATATTCATCGATGAGATCGACGCCATCGGCCGGAAACGGAACGCGGGCGGAGCGAACGAGGAGCGCGATCAGACGCTGAACCAGGTTCTCGTCGAGATGGATGGGTTCGAGCAGAGCTCCGCCGTGGTGGTTATGGCGGCGACCAACCGTCCCGATGTTCTGGATTCGGCCCTTATGCGCCCTGGCCGCTTCGACCGGCGGATACTAGTGGACTGCCCAGACCTGAGAGGACGAACGGCGATCCTGCGCCTTCATTCTCGCGGAAAACCGTTGGAGCCCGAGGTGGATCTGGGGCAACTTGCCCGACAGACCGCGGGTTTCTCGGGCGCAGATC
>JAJYKO010000939.1 GCA_021788565.1 Chloroflexota bacterium | reverse complement strand
CTTCACGCCACGGGCAGGGCCAGGTACGTCGCCGCCTCCGACACGGACGCCGTCGAAGCCTTCGAGCTGTTGAGCCGAACCGAGGGGATCATCCCTGCCTTGGAGTCGTCCCACGCGGTCGCGCTCGGCTGCCGGATATCGGCCGAGGCGCAACCGAACGACCTGGTTATCGTCAACCTATCGGGCCGAGGAGACAAGGACCTGGGTATTTACGAGGAAGTCACTGGGATGAGGAAGGAACCGAACGGGCACGCGAAGCACGGCCATAATGGATCACGGCCGTTTCGCGTGGTCGGAGCACCGTGACGAAGGGGGTATCTGAGATGAATAGGATTACGAACACCTTCCACACTTTGAGAAATCGGGGTGAGGCAGCCCTCGCGCCTTATCTCATGGCCGGCTATCCGACCCTGGAAGCCACGTCGGAGCTACTTTATGCTATAGTTCAGGCCGGAGCCGACCTGGTGGAGTTGGGTATCCCGTTCTCCGATCCGCTGGCCGATGGGGCCACGCTTCAGGCAGCCAACCATCGCGCCCTGGCAGATGGCACCACCCTGGCGCGGGTGCTGAAGCTTGTCGCTTCGGTCAGATCCAGCATCACGGTCCCGCTGGTGCTCATGAGCTACTATAATCCCGTTCTCAGGATGGGCGACTCGTTTGCGGCAGAGGCTGCCTCCGCTGGCATCGATGGGGTAATCATCCCCGATCTTCCGGTGGAGGAGTCCGTCCCGCTGCGTGATGCCTGTACAGCCGCGGGGCTCGACCTCGTTGGCATGGTGGCGCCGACAAGCCCGGAGGACCGGGTAAGGCGCATCACGGCGAGCGCCTCCGGCTTCATCTACTGCGTGTCGCTGAAGGGCGTCACAGGTGCGAGGACCGAGCTATCGGCCAGCGTGCGGCCCCTGGTCGAGAGGGTGAAAGCCCAGACGTCGTTGCCGGCGATGGTCGGTTTCGGCATCTCGACACCAGACCATGTGCGTGCGGTCACAGCCTTCGCCGACGGCGCCGTTGTCGGCAGCGGGCTGCTCGATCGCATCGATCGCTATCCTGCTTCGCGCGCGGAAGCTGCTGCAAATCTCGTGGAAGAGTTGAAGGGAGCCTGTCGGGCAAAGGCCAGAGCATGAACGACATCCCCACGATTGACCTGGAACTCTCTTCTCCTGCGTTCTGCGGCCCCCTCGCATTGCTGCTGGAGTTGATCGAGAAGCGGAGACTCCCGATTACCGAGATCAGCCTGGCCCAGGTCGCCGACCAGTACCTGGACCGGATGCACACGCTGGTGGGCATGAACGCAGAACTGCTCGCCGACTTCCTGTCGATCGGCGCCAGGCTGCTGCTGATCAAATCGAGGGCTCTGCTCCCTTCACAGCAGCAGGCCGCCGACGAGTCAGACTTCGCCATGGACCTGGAGGCGCGGCTGTTGGAGTACCGCCTCTTCAAGGAAGCGGCGGAGCGGTTGCGGGAACTGGAGGAGAGCGGACGCCGGTCCTACCCGCGCCAGGCAACCACGCTGGACGCAGAACACCCGGAACCGCCCCTGGAACCGATCCCACCGGAGGCATTGAGAGTGGCGATGGCGAGGATGCTGAAAGCGCTTCAACCCCAGACTACCCATCTCCAGGTAGCCCCGAGGATTTCGGTCGAGCAACGGATCGTCGATCTGCTGGCCTGTCTCGCCGCACGCTTCGCGGCGACCTTCTCGGAACTGGCCGGGAACACAGTGGGTGAGATAGTCGCCACCTTCCTTGCCATCCTGGAACTGCTGCGTCGCGGCTCCGTCACGGTGGAGCAGCCATCTCCATTCGCCGAGATCAGTATCGCCTTGCTTCCCCACACGCGCGGCGGCGCGCCAGTCACCGAGGCCGAGGCAATGCCCGCCTGACCTGGTAAGAGGGCCAACCAAGCGCAGTGGACGAGGTGATGTGGGAGGGCGAGGCTCCAGCCGAGCCGCCATCTGATGGCAAACAAATAAGTCCCCCACGTGCTGCGCGCGGTTATGGGAACGACAGACCTGCGCGACGTGGCGGCTCGCCAGGAGGCTCGCCCTCCCCTGACCAAGGTGCCGCCTCACCTGAATGTGAGATGAGGAGTGACGTCACCGCGCCCACCATACCTAAAGTAAGGTCAAGGTGGAACCCATCGTCATCCCCGCGGAAGCGGGGATCCATCGCCCACACACGAAGCGTGGATTCCCGCCTGCGCGGGAATGACGGCTACGGTGCGGGAATGACGGTTACCAGCACGCCCACAAACCTGTGGGAAATCATGTGGATTCCAACTCGGCTTCACTTCAGGTAAGTCCCAGTGCCCTCTCCACATCGGGCAGCCAGCTGCTCCAAATCCATCGCTTGGAGGCTTCACGCCCGGCCGCCTCCGCCATCCTCAGCCGCACTTCCGAATCGGACAACAGTGACGCCGCGGCTGACGCCATCGCCTCAACGTCGCCCGAAGGGACCAGGAGGCCCGTCACACCGTCGACGACGTATTCCGTGGCCTGGCCCACTCGATCCACTACTATGGGAACGCCGGCGGCCGTGAGTTCAAGCAGCTTAACTGGGCACTTGGTTCTGTTGAGCAGATTGTCGTCCAGGAGGTAAAGGGCGACGTCCGCGGCGCCGAACAACGCCGACTTGTCGTCGGGACCGACCCATGCGGCGGTTATCCGAACGTGGGACGCGAGTCCTCCCTGTCTCACGAGCCGCTTCAGCTCTTCCTCCTCACGGTTGAGCCCTGTGCCCGCCACCACAACTGTCGCGGCCGGAACCCTCGCCAAGATCGCTTCCAGGACCGCGATCAACCTCTCCAGCCGGTATTCTACGAAACGGGTGTACACGAGCACACGGGGCCCGGCCCCGTCGCCAGGCCAGCGGGCTGGATCTCCAGCTTTGAGGGCTACCGGGGGAACCTCGGCTAGGCAGTTCGGGAGGTAGACCACCCTGCGCGCCCCGCAGCGCTCCGCAAGATTCGCCAGTTCCAGGCTCGCCGCCGTAACGACGTCCGCGTTCCGAAGCGATCTCTTCTCCTGCCACGCGATTACCCTCTTGACCCAGCCCGGAAACGGCTGCTTTTCGTTCCAGCCCCCATCTCCCTCCCAGTCGTCCGTATCGAGGGCGATGGTACCGCGGAACACCCCAATGAGCCGCAGCAACCGAAAGACCTCCAGCACAGCTCCGGAGT
>JAJYKO010000938.1 GCA_021788565.1 Chloroflexota bacterium | reverse complement strand
TCGCGCTCGCCTCAACGATGGTGCCGGCGCGGTTGCCCAGCTCGTCGTGGAGCTGGCCTTCGACCAGGAGCTTGTAGCCCTGGTTGAAGGCGGGCATCCCATCCAGTCTGCCGTTGGGCAGCGCCCGGTAGGGGACGTACTCTTCGGGGGCGAGGCTGGGAGCCTGCCGCGCCAGGACGAAGAGATCCTCCCTGATCCGCACCTTCTCACGGGTGTGACCCACCACCTCGTCGCTCATCACGAAGGCGGGAACCCTGTACTTCTCGGCGGCGTTGAAGGCCCTGACGGTGAGGTCGAAGGCTTCCTGAGCCGAGGAGGGGGCGAAGGCGATGACCTCGTAGTCGCCGTGGCTTCCGTACTTCGCCTGGTATATGTCCTGCTGGGAGGGCGAGGTCGGCTGCCCTGTGGAGGGGCCTCCCCGCTGCACGTCGATGACGACGCAGGGGGTCTCCGTGGAGAGGGCGTATCCGAAACCCTCCTGCATGAGGGAGAAGCCGGGGCCCGAAGTCGCGGTGCACGCCTTCACCCCTCCCCAGGCAGCCCCGATGACGGCGCAGATGGAGGCTATCTCGTCCTCCATCTGCATGAAGATGCCGCCGTGGGCCGGCAGCATCTCCGCCATCAGTTCGGCCACCTCGGAGGCGGGGGTGATGGGGTAGCCAGCAAAAAACCTGCACCCGGCCGCGAGCGCGCCCCGGACGCAGGCTTCGTTCCCCTGGATGACCATTACCTGTTCCATGGGAGCCATCACTCCTTCCGTGACATTGAGCGGCAGACCATCGTGGACTGCCGCCCGCGGCATTGTAGCACGATCCACCTGGAGGAGACACACAGTTTTCAGGCGCTGCCTGAGCTGCCTGGCGATTCCTGACCTCCTGGAACCGATGCTTATGGTCTTTAGCTCGTTGATTGGATAGTTTCCCCGGATGCGGGCGGCCAGAGCCGGCCGCCCCTACAAGGGCCTTAGGGCCAGCGGCCAGAGACGGCCGCCCCTACTAGGGGTGTAGGGGCCGGCAGGGCCGCCGGCCCGCCTTGTCCCATTACCGAATCAACCGGCTAATGACCGTAAGCGGGTGGTGTCGCGGAATAACGTTGTAGGGGCGGTTCGCGAACCGCCCCTACATTTCGATCTCGAGGTTGAACGAATGGCGTGCGACGCCGCACTAGGCCGCCATCTCGTCCAACTGACGACGAATCTGCTCTTTGGAGCCGCCGTACTTCTGCTGGATCTTGCCAGCCAGGACGTCCCTATCGCCCTCGGTCGAGGCGATTTCGTCGTCGGCGAGGTCGCCCCACTTCTGCTTGACTCTACCCCTGAACTCGGTCAGCTTTCCCTTGATTTCGTCCTGCATTCCACCCTCCTTCGCGCCTATTGCTCGTCTCCGAACACCGCCATCGAAGCGCCTCGACGGCTCGGAGCACCTCAGATTCCTGATCAAGGCCGGTCTCCATGGCCGGACGGGTTCCGCAACAGCAACCCGCGTGCCCAGTTTGAGACGCCACGGCGTGGTTCAGTGTAGGAGACGGCGAGGGGAGGGCGAATGCCCTTCGGGCCTTGGCGCCACGCTCGCTACCGCCAAGTCCTGCTGAGCCGCCTGTTCCCTCCCGACGTGGCGGCTCGCCGGGACGTGAGGCGAGCGGGCACGGGACGCGAGCGAGCGCAGCGTCCCGCTCACGCGCCCTCCCAGACTGGCCCCATCGAGGCGATCTGCTGGACCATCCTGACGCCACTGGATGCTACTGCTGTCGAATGGATACACTGGATGCCCGGAGGCATGAAGCAATGGACCTAGAGAACGCTGGTATCCCTGAAAACAGAGAACCGGTTGGGCAGACACCGGCAGGACCGGCAGCGCGTCCGGGCTGTCTTCACTACACGCTCTTCGCGCTGGCCTCCGTCTGGACCCTCGCGGTCACCTTCGGCGCTCAGATCGGGGTCTGGCTGGCCGGGCAGCTGTTCATCATTCAGGAGCAGCCGATGCCGCCGTTCTCCTGGGTGGCAATTTCGTGGATCAACGGGCTCCTGCTGATCGCGCCCCTGGCAGCGTTGGCCGCTTTCACTCAGCCCCCGCGGCTGCGAGCGGTCTACCGGCTGTGGTCGCTAGCCGCGGTCTACCTTCTCCTCCTGACTCTGGTTCGGCTGGTGCCGCCGGCCAGCATCGACGCCGCTGCTCTGGTCCAGATCGTCCTCGCCCTGGTCAGCCTGGCAATCCTGCTCTGGCTGGCGCGGAGGAGGGGATACCGGCTCCGACGCGACGGCAGCGGATCTCTGCCCGCCCTAGCTGAGGCGGCCATCGTTGTGCTTCCTTGGCCAATACTCGGTGCCCTTGGCTCTCCACTGAATGCCGTCCTGAACCTGCTGGCAGGGCTAGCTTTCGGGCTGTTAGCAGGGGCGCTGCTTGCGCTCTACCTGTTCCGGCCACTGGCAGCCCACCCCGCCGGCTTCGGGAGAGATGTCCTCTTCGTGGGATTCGCGGCCGGTACCGCCCTCGCGATCTTAGCGGCCGGCTTCGGCTTCGCGGGCAATCAGCTGCTCTTGATGGCTGCTCTCCCGCCCCTAGGTTTCGCCGTCGCGGCCCTGTCCCGCCCGGCCGAGCCCGATGCCAACGACTCGAGCCGGACGTGGCTGCGAGCGGCGGTGCTGATCGGCGTCGCGGCGGCGGCGCCCTTGCTGTTCTTCGATCCGAACCAGCTGAGCTTACTCCTCGATCCGGGCGACATACCCACCTGGGCAGCCTGGGCATCCGGCGTCTCGATCATCATCGCGTGGATCGTTGGTCTCGGCGTTTGGCTTTTCCGCCGGCGCCCATACCGGTGGCGGCTCAGTCCTTCCGCGGTTCCAGTCGCCGCGGCGTGGGCGGTTCTTCTGCTGGCCTTCTTCGTCTTCGGCCGGCCGGGCTTCTACGGCAACCAGCTGTTCGTGATCATGAAGGACCAGGTAGATGTGTCTCAAGCAAGCTCCATTTCCAACCGAGTGGCCCGAACCCGCTTCGTCTACCAGACGCTGACCCAAAACGCTACCAGGACCCAGGCCGGTATTCGCGCAGACCTGGACCGGCTCCACATCGGTTATCGGCCGTACTATCTGGAAAACGCCCTGGAGGTGAACGGCGGACCGCTGGTGCGGCTGTGGCTCTCCGGCCGTCCAGATGTGGATCGCGTTCTGGACAGCCCGCACC
>JAJYKO010000937.1 GCA_021788565.1 Chloroflexota bacterium | reverse complement strand
CCGATCTTGTCTCTGGACCCGGCACACTGAATGTACGCGATCGACTCGGGCATCTTGCCATCGGATGGACGCAGCACCCGACCGTAGGGACCGTGCGGCGCGAGCAGCCGCTCCATCTGGAGGCCCGTGATCACGTTGGGCACGTTCCCGTAGCCATATTGGGGCTTCGCTGTCGGAGGCGTCTGATCGAAGCCGGTCGCGACTATGACGGTCTTGGCCTCAACGACGACCTCTTCAGCCTTTTGGCTGAAGTCCACCGCGTCGGCCGGGCAGACCTTCTCGCACTTGCCGCAGAGGACGCAATTGTCCATATCGATCAGAGCCTTCTGCGGGACAGCGTTCGAGAACGGAACGTAGATACCCTTGCGGGCGCCGAAGCCGCCCTCGAAGGCATGAGGCACGTCGACAGGGCAGGCATACTCGCACTGGCGGCACCCAATGCATGCGTCCTCATCCACGTAGCGGGGTTTCCTGACCACAGTTGCACGGAAGTCGCCTGGCACTCCCTCTATCGACTTCAACTCGGTGTAGGTGAGGATACTGATGTTCTGATGGTGAGCGGACGCCGCCATCTTCGGCGTGGTGATGCAGCTAGCGCAGTCGAGGGTAGGAAACACCTTGCTGAGGGAAATCATTCTGCCCCCTATGCTCGGGTCCTTCTCAACAACGGCGACCTGGTAGCCCTGATCCGCCAGGTCCAGCGCGGATTGCAGTCCGCTAATTCCTGCGCCCACCACCAGAGCGTCCACTTTGATAGCTTGATTGGTCACCTTAGGCCGCTCCTAACTCCTGAAGCAGGTTGTTCATCAGGTTGACCTCCTTAAGGAAGGCCCCAGAGCAAACGGTGCAAATAGAGGTGATGCGGATCCGACGTGGGTCCACACCCCGTGCCTGCAAAGGCCGGTATAGGCCGTCGATGCGGGCGGCGAGCTTCTGGTAAGCTCCCTCGTAAGGACAGTCGGTACCGCATGCCATGATGATGATGCCGCCGATCCCCTTTTCGAAAGAGCGCAGAAAGAAGTCGTCCGGAAAGAGCACCGGCGCGGGCACCCGCATCACGAACACGTTGTCCGGGTAGTCGAGGTGGGCCTGGCCCACCGTATCTGCCCCAGGATACGCGCACGATATGGTCGCCAGCACAAGAATCCTGTTGGTTGCCGGCTTGACAGCGGTGACATTAGCCATGACAGCGGCGTCGGCCATGTCGCTTACTTCCTTCGAACCACGAAGATGCGCTCGTAGCCTTCTCCAACCGCGAAGCCGATGTACTCGTGACCAACCTTCTTGGCCCACAGGGGGATGTCAACTTTGGTGCCGGCGTCGTTGGACCAGATCTCCAGGATCTGTCCTACGGGAACAGTCCCGATGGCCTTCTTGGCTTCCAGCAAGGGGCCCGGGCATGCGCTACCGCGCGCGTCGACGATTTTCGCCGCCTGTACAGTTGCCAGATCTACCTGAGTCATTTCTCTTCTCCTTTGACGAGTTTAATGTTTGTATCCAGGAACCTGGGTTGTCCTCAGCCCAGGAGGCTCCCCGCTAGGAGCCGGATGTCAGTAGTTGAGTACGGCCTTGGCCTCGAGAACCTCTTGAACGATGCGAGCGCCTTTTGCGAGTTCTCCGCCCTCGTTCAGCATGTCCGGAGTGATCTTTCGTGATTCAAGACACGGAATGCAGACGAGAACCTTGCCGCCGAACTCGAAGAAGCTGTCAACGAGCTTCTTTAGCGGATCGAAACCGGCGGCAAAGATGTGCTCGTAGCAACCTTTCTTCATCAGGGTGACCCCTTCGGCCTGCAGTATGATGGTCACCGGAACGTCCATAGCCAGCGCAGCGTTGCCTACGACGAAGGGAAGCGTTGCCCTTTCAGGTTCTGCACCACCGTTCGTCGCGAAAATAACGATCTTCTCCGTGCTACCGTCTGCCATTCCTTCTCCTCATCTGTTGCTGACTGTCGATGCCTGACAGCTAAATGAACAGTGAATTCCTGCTGCGATCCGCGGCGGCCAGGAAGCTTCCGACGCCGCCGAACTCCACGCCGTCGATCAACTCTTCCTTGCTGATGCCCATCACGTCCATGGACATGGTGCAGGCCACCATCCGAACGCCGGCCTCTCTGGCGGTCTGGATCAGCTTGGGCAGGCTGTACACGTTCTTCTCCTTCATGACCTGCTTCATCATCTTGGTCCCCATGCCGCCCATGTTCATCTTCGACAGGGTCAGCTTCTCCGGACCGCGTGGCATCATCCAGCCGAACATCGACTCGACCACACTCTTTTTCACCTTCACCGGCTCGTCGCGCCTCAGAACGTTGAGACCCCAGAAGGTGAAGAACATCGTGACCGGGGTGTCCATGGCAGAGGCCCCGCATGCGATGATGAAGGCCGCCAGGACCTTGTCGAGATCGCCCGAGAAGACGATCATCGACATCTCGTCGGGCGGGGCCTCCAGCTCCGTCGCCATTTCCATCGTCGGGATTACGGTAGGCTCTGCAACCAGCATCTTCTTCTTTCCTCCACGCAACAAAAAATGACTTGGACACAGGATTACCAGGAACCTGCCCACATCATCATGGGCGGGCCCGGCCATCCATCAGCCAAGCCATTTACCGTAGGACGAATATACCATACCCGGGCAGGGCATGCAATACCTTTTCGTGCGAAAAGGCACCAATTTCCCAGAATTGGTCTAACTCGCTTTGACGCAACTTGAATGCCAGGCAAAATGAACCCGATTGGGGACTCCCGCGATAGGGGGATGTGGCGACGATATCAGCGATTACTGCCTCGGCAGTTCCGCCAGGAGTTCATCCAGGGTGGTCGCGGCGGTGATCATGACACGGACTCCAGCGTCATCCAGGACGTAGAACGGTCCTTTTCCTTCGAGGCTCTCCTTGACTGCCAAACCATCGATCCCCTGGCTAACGAGGAACTCCGCCGCGTGGATGCCCTTTTTCTTTTCCTGGTTCTGGTGGGGGTTGGCAACCATCTGGCGTGCAGTTACTTCTCCGGTCGCGCGCCGCACGTCTACTAGCACGAAGTACGGCGCCTCGCCAAGGTGAGCCGACACCCTATCTCCAGGCTCCTCCACGGGCACGGCCCATTTCCAGATCTCCTTCTGCATGGGCTCGTAGTGGATCAGCACGCGGTCAACATGGGGAACGCTTTCCCGAATGGCGGCCTC
>JAJYKO010000936.1 GCA_021788565.1 Chloroflexota bacterium | reverse complement strand
GCGGATACCCGGAGCGCAGGAATTTACCCGTCCCCGATGGTGGCGCCGTGCCGACCGACGAGCAGGGGCGGGCTCTGGGGCTCCTGCAAGAGACGGCACGCCGGATTGTGACCGATGCGATCCCGCCCGCCACCGCCGAGCAAGTGGCCGACTACGCCGCCGCCGGTGCCGCGCATGCGATCGCGTTGGGACTCACGAGCATCACCGACCCCGGGATCGGCGCACCGGACCACCTCGGGTCATCGACCATCGATCTGGCCGGCTACCAGCTCGCCCGCGACGCCGGTCGTCTGCGGGTGCGTGCCACCGTCATGCCATACCTCACCACCCTCCACAAGGTCGACCATGCGCAGACCGGGGGCCACGACCATTACACGCTCGACCTCGGTCTCCGTTCGGGCATGGGTGATGAACACCTGCGAATCGGCCCGACGAAAGTGCTTTCAGACGGGTCCCTCATCGGGCGCAGCGCGTACATGCGGGTCGACTACGAAGCGGACGCCCTCGACGGGTGTGTCAATCGTGGGCTGTTGCAGTTCCCAGAAGAGATGCTCCGGGAGCGGCTCATCGGGGCGCATCTGGCGGGATGGCAACTGGCCGTTCACGCGATCGGCGACGCCGCCTTGGACGTCGTGCTCGACATCGTCGCCGAAGCCCAGCGAATCCTGCCTCGCCACGATGCCCGGCACCGGATCGAGCACCTTTCCGTGGTGAGTGACACACAGATCGCGCGGATCGTGACGCTGGGGATGGTGGCGGTCCCCCAGGGCCGGTTCATCTCCGAACTCGGTGACGGAGTGCTACGCGCGCTCGGCGCCCAACGCGCCGCGCTCGCATATCGAATCCGATCTCTCCTCGACGCCGGTATCGAGATACCCGCCTCGACCGACACTCCCGTTGTGAGCGGTGACCCCTTGCTCAACATCCATGACCTCGTCAACCGGCGCACCTTTGACGGCGTCGAGTTTGGGCCTGCGGAGTCGCTCACCGTCGGACAGGCGCTTCGCGCCTACACCGTCGGCAGTGCATATGCGGTGCACCAGGAACACGAGAAGGGCACCATCGCCTCAGGAATGCTCGCCGACCTGACGGTGCTAAGCGACGACCCGTATGCGGTTCCAGCCGACGAGCTCCGTAATCTCACCGTAGACGCCACGATCGTCGGCGGCGACATCGTCTACGAGAGGACGAAGGGGCGTCAGCCATGACGGATAACCCACGCCAGTAGAACTCAGGTCAGGAGCGCACCGAACAGAACGCATCTGGCGCGATGATCGGTGCACTCGAGCTAGGTGTTCATAACCCTGGCGGTTGTGCTTACCCCTTGCGGTCAACGACCTCCTACCAATTGACGGAACGCACCGAAGATCACTTACTGGCCCTCAGTAGGTACGTCCGAGGAGGGCAGGGCTTGCGCCGTCGGAAGCGACAAGCTTCCACCCGCGCCGATCGTTAGGTTCGCCCCGGAACTGGCCAAACTCTGGAGGGCATGGAAATGCCAGTGTTCCCGTAGTTGTGAAGCGATATACAACGGATAGCCGATGCCGAGAAAGATGACCAATACGAGTGCCACAACCGGGGAGATCGTCTGGCTGGCTCCCTCATCAAGCTGCATCTGCCGAATACGCGCCGCCGTCCCGTACGCCGAGACCAAGTTCGCAATCGGAACATAAAGTGCAACCACAGCCCAGCCAGGTGAGACCTTGATCAGGGGGTTATGGAGCTTTATCTCTTTATTGATCTTGTAATACCACACGTCATAATAGATACCGAGCGTGATAATCGATAGACCAATCACGGCAGCAGGGCTGCGTTCCTTGCCAACAAATGTCGTGTGCGGCTGCATTTTCAACCTCCAAGTAAATTCACGGTATGAATCACGAGCACCGCGCCATCCGAGATGAGGGCACGACGTAGGGCCAGGATACCGCATATGGGAATGCTCACGTGGCTCTAGATGCAATCTTCCGCCTTTCCGAATTAACTCCCCGGCTAGTTGAAAGTAGGTCAAATCAGTACCGGGAGCACATCCAGCTCCTGCCCCTTATAGTCTTAACATGCAACCTCATTAGCTCGCCAGAATACTTCTGAATGGCGTGGCAACATCGAACTAGGCACAAAACTCGCAGCCCGAAAGCTGCCCAAGACCATGCCGCAACCTATGCCGATAACCAATGTAGGTTGCGGAAGCATCTAACTTTCTCAAATGGATAGCCGCCACGTGGTCAGACATTTGCTCCGCCCACATGGGCCAGTAAGCCCATGGGTCGAGTATTTCTTGCGGCGTTTTCAAAGTCCCTGAAGGCTGTCGACCGCGAGCAACGAGCGCACGGGCCACAATCGCGGCAGCACCCGTTTTTTACGCCTCAAGTCCGTCAACATAGACCATCGAGGTCACGTTCGCCTTCGCATGTCCTAGCCTCGCTGCAACGGTGCTGACATCCATCCCACGTGCGATCTAGGTGGTGACAACAGACTGCCGAAGCTAATGCCGGTGATAAGGCATCCCCTTTTTCTTTGTCACGACACGAACCTTCCTGGTCACACCTTCGGGATGGATCTGAGCGCCACCATCAGGCAGCGTGAAAGATAGGAAGGGAACGTCTACAAGCGAGCACTCAGCCAGGGTGGCAGCGGCACGCTTTTCAATCAACTGTGCTGCGACGATCTGAGCAGTCCAGTCGTCTGGCCAGCTGCGTCGGACATTTCCGGTCCTGATCCTCGGCTTCCCGATGAACTTTTGGCCTCGGCCTCGGTGCCGTGGACGACGGCGGTCGCGGACATCTACTTCGCGATCGGCTCGTCACGTCCAAGGCTTGTCCAGGTGCGCTACGCGGCTGGGCGGATTTGCATACGCAACCCGCGCATGGGGACTCAGTATCACGCGGGTTATCCCGCGGCGATCACGCGACACGGGGAACATGGCCTCTGACCTGGTGGGCCACCTACAAAACTCACTCTAGCTGGGAAAACACGTCCCTTCGAGTAGACCCCTCCACGCGCTAAGCCCTCCGATCCCACACCCGGCCGCCCGTTCTTGCAACCCGCGGCCTCCCAGCCCCCAGAGGTCCCCGATCGAGGAGGAAATCTTGGTTGTTCAGGGGAAATATCCTTGTTTCCCTTGACCACAGTATCGCTACTGTGGTATGATTCGCATGGAGGTGATCATGACCGATTCAGA
>JAJYKO010000935.1 GCA_021788565.1 Chloroflexota bacterium | reverse complement strand
GGGTAGATTGCTACGGCAAACGTGGACTGGAAATTATACCATCCCTATCAGGCGCGATAGGTTTCCCGTGATCACGCCGGCTAGCAGGCGGAGTGGCTTACGCACGGTGAGGGCCGGCTCATTGCCGGCCCTCACCGTTGCATGCCTGCTCAGCCCATCGAGCCGAAGCCGTCTATTGGCGCGCGTCGATCCCCTCTTCCGGCCGCGGGGCCTCGTTGTTCGATATCATCTTGTAGAAGGCTCCGGCTCGGATTCGCCATTGCTGCCCGATCTTGAAAGCAGGCAGCTTCCCCGCCCTACACCATGAATAGATAGTAGCGGGTGTAGTCTTGAGCAGGTCAGCAACTTCCTGGACTGTTAGGACCTCCTCGCGCATTGGCCTCTACCTTCTCCCTCCGCCCGCTCTGCATCCAAAGCGGAAGGGCACACCCTTCTCCAGGGCCGTGTGGCTGTCGCCGTCTGCTAGCCCGCTGTCCCAGCACGAGGGCGCTGTGCCACAGCCATTAGCTTTCCATCGACCAGGGCAGGGTTCGACACTACACGAGAGGAAACACTTCGGTTCGCCGGTGTACAGGGAGACCCCAAGGACGCACTCTCCCCTTCCTTCATTACTGCCACGGCAAGAGTCGTGCCCTGTTCGAGCACATGCGGCCGGCGAGGCGCTACTGCCCGAGTGGGGGAAGAGCCCCCAGGCTGTCGATCCCGAGCTGCAGGAGGAATTCAGAAGTAGTTCCATAGAGGGCTGGCCTGCCCACGCTCTCGCGTCGACCGACCTCGGCAACCAGCCCCCTATTCAGGAGAGTAGTGATGGCACTGTCCGAGCTCACCCCGCGTATCGCCTCCACGTCACCCCTTGTCACAGGCTGGCGGTACGCAACGATGGCCAGGGTCTCCATCGCCGCACGAGAGAGCTTCACGGGACGGTCCATGCCCAGCAGCTTCTCGACGTAGGGGGCGGAATCGGGATCACTTACCAGTTCCAACTGAGAGCCGCTCCTTTGGAGTCGAAGCCCGAGCGGAGGGTGATCGCGTAAGAATGCAAGGACCTCGTCCATCTCGCCCCGCGACCCGTCGAGGATCTTGCCCGCCGTATCCAGTTCCAGAGGGGCAGCGCCGGCGAACAGCAGAGCTACCAGATGCCCCGCTCGTTCGACCACAGGGAACCCCATATCTGTGCTCCGCCGACAGGAGTACCGGGCGCAGAGAACCACCGCTATCCGCCGTCAAGGCGTCTCGCCGTGGCTTGTGCCCGTCCTCACTTGGATGCTTGCTTGCTCGAAGGAAATGAGGGGAACCGAAGCCCCGGTGTGGAGTGCTTGAACGTCACCCGAAGCGATTTCACCGGGATTCCCATCTTCGTCTCGGCTTCAGTCCGAACGGCTTCCATCACCTCAGAGCTCTTCTCGGGCAAATCCACGCTCGCATCCGCCGAAAGGTTCAGCAGGATGTCGACTGCCTTCCCGCGGCTCTTGATGATCGGCGTAGCTTCTCGGATTCCCTCCACCAACTCCGCGGCCTTCTTCACCCTCAGCGCCACGGACTCGCTCGCCAACTCCGCGGTACCGCCCGGTCCCTTCGCCACCAGCACTGTGCGGCGTGCCGGGCGTCGCCACTCAGCCACCAGCAGCACGAAAGCGATCACTGCGGCCGCGAGAGCGCCAACGGAAGTCGCCAGCTGGGTGGGTGTGTCCAGGTTGTGAGAGGCCAGCTTGATGACAAACTGCGCCGAACTCTCCAGTGTCGTCGGCAGCAGGGCAACCAGGACCCCCAGGACGATGATCACCAGCAATACAAGCGAGACTGCCAGTCGGTTGGCTACATTCGACATGATTCACCTCGCTCCGTTTCACGTTGCCCCGATTATAGCACGCGCCCCCGTCGGGAGTTGCGGACACTCCACCCCAACATAACAGCGGCCAACAGGACAACACTGATGCCCGAAACGTACATCCCAATCTGGAAAGAAAGGGGAGCATATTTGAAGATAACAGTGTGATGGCCTTTCGGCAGGAAGACACCCCTGAACGCGTAGTCTGCCCGCTCGATAGGTACCGGCTTGCCGTCTACCTCGGCAACCCAGCCCGGGTAGTAACTGTCCATCAACACCAGGTACCCGTCTTCTCGAGCCGTGGCGTCGACGACCACCCTCTCAGGTTCGTAGGAAACGACGTGCGCGTCGGTTGCCTGGAACCCTGGACCGGGCGAACGGTAGAGGCTTCTGGCAGTTCTCGATGGGGTCAGGACGGCTACCTGGTCCAGTTTCATGTCGGGCTGAGCTAGGGCACCCAGGGCAGGCTCGTCGTCCCGTAGCACGCTACTGTAAGTCATGAAGGCTCTGGGGAGCGCGTTAGTGTAGCTGTACACCTTCATGTCAAAGAATAGCTTGCGGCTCAGATTGTCAGACAGCACGAGTGGAGAGCTAACGCCCGCCACATCGTCGATGAGGGTGATGGCCCGCACCCTCAGGTCGGCACCAGTGAGGGCACCCTCCATCGTAATCTCCTTCACTCGTACACGGGCCGGCAACTTGATCTTGGCATAGTAGTCCGTGTCTTTGTTTCCTGCCGGCCAGTTGGGCACCTCTCGCGGACGATGGTGAGCCGGCGCACCCAGAGTCGAGTCCTCGAGTGCTGTCTCGGCCGTCTCCATGCCGAGCCGCAGGGGGAGGTTGTACTTCTTGCCGGCCGTGTCGGTAACAACCAGTGTTCCCGCCACCGTGCCGTCGCCCAGTTTCCTCGCCCCGGAGGTGCTGGAGATTACCCCGATGGAGGTTGTCTGCAGATCAGGCATGTGCGTAAGGGTGCGGGAATCTCCGGCGGTGAGATCCACGCTGATGCCGCGATCGTAGTACACGTTGTCTACGGTGGCATCCTTGATCTTCGCACCCAGCACATACCGCGCGTCGAGTAGATCAAGAAAGTTCTCGGGTGGCACGTACGGCAGATTGATCCTGAGCAGACTGTCCGGAGCTGCCTTCGCAGCGGCTTCGGGGACGATCAGCGATTTCAGGTCCGCGTATTTCTTGAGAGGCAAAATTCCGCCGTCGTAGCCGTCCGGCGTCTGGATCCCGTACTCCATAGGAGTGTTGGGAGCCAGCGTCTCGCTCAGCTTCACGTCCACCAGAAACTGTTCCATGGCCGCTGGGTCCAACCACGAGTACTGCTTCCTGTAGTCCGGGGTCTCCT
>JAJYKO010000934.1 GCA_021788565.1 Chloroflexota bacterium | reverse complement strand
GCGCCGCGCGAACCAGCAAATCGTTCATTGGGGCTCCTCTGCGTCTATTTCAGGAGAGTGGATTGTACCGGCTTGCCATGGGGGGAGACAATGCATATACTTGTTATGCATCAGGGAGGCATAGATATGAGCAGGACGACGCTAGACATCGATGCGGAGTTGCTTGCAAAGGCCATGGAGGCGAGCGGCGCCAAGACGAAGACCGAGGCCGTCGAGCTCGCACTTGGGGAACTGGTGCGACAGCGACAACTCAAGCTGCTGCGTGAGGAGCTGGGCACGTTCGACCTGGACCTGGACTTAGAGAAGCTGCAGAGGGATCGCCGGGCTAGGGATGAGCGGCACGAGCGGATGAGGCGATCCGAATAGCCGATGGCCGAAATGTATCTCGTAGATACCTCGGCCTGGGTCTTCGCCTTGCGCCGCAGGCCTAACCAGGCAATTTTGCGCCGGATCGATGCCCTGTTCGACGAGGGCACCATTGCCACCTGCGGCCTGATCGAACTGGAATTGCTGCAGGCAGCTGTGAATCCAGAGGAGTTCGCTCGCTTAGAAGCGCGGCTATCGGGTCCCCGTCGCTTGGCCACCGAGGAAGGTGACTGGAAGGCGGCCGCCCGTCTAGCCTACTCCCTGCGGCGCGTCGGCATCACAGCTGGCTCCACAGATCTCCTGTTGGCCACTGTAACGATGCGCAACGGTGCCATTCTTCTCCACGCCGACCGCGACTTCGACCTCATCGCGGCGCACAGTGCGCTGAGGGCCGAGAGCCTCGTCGGATTGGTATCAGGAAGCTAGAAGGCGACGGTCACAATCGCGACCAGCGCGAGGATGCCGAAGACCGCGTAGTCGGCCCCGCCAAGCGGCCCCTCGTGAAGCATGGTAGGACCGTTCTCCGTCTCGTAGCCGCGCGACTCCAGGGCGATCGCGAGGTCATCGGCCCTGCGCAGCGCCCCATGCACCAGGGGGACGAAAAGGGCTGGTATGCTCCGCATCCGGTCCCGCAGCGTGCCCTGGAGGAGATCGGCGCCGCGGGCCGTCTGTGCCTTGATAAGCTGGTCGGTTTCCTCGGTAAGGGTGGGGACGAAGCGAAGGGCGATCAGCGTCATCAGTGCGAAGTCGTCTACCGGCAGCCGGAGCCGCCGCAGTGGCGCCAACAAGATCGTCATCCCCTCCAGCATCGCGACCGGCGGGGTAGTCATGGTCAGGAGCAGGGACAACGTGAAGAGCGCCGGCAGGGCTACGAACAGCGCTACCAGCAGCCACACCCCCTCATCCGTGATAACCACCGGACCAAAGGTGCGCAGCGGTTTTCCCTCGGTGAAGAGGACCACGGATATGGAGCCAACCGCTACGGCCAGGAGAAGCAATCGCAGTTGACGCCAGATGGCACGCGGGGGAACGCTGGACACCGCCACGGCGGCCAGGGTCAGCGCCAGGACCGCGACGTAGGGCGCAAAGTGCCACCGCCGCTGATTGGCCACCACCAACATCACCGCCAGCCACAGCAGCGCGACCAGCTTTGTCCTGGCCCGCAACCGGTGCAGGATGCTGCTACCCGAGTAGTAGACCCCTAGCGACAGGTTTTCGAGCATGCCCCTCCCCGAACTCCCTTCAAGGCCTCCAGCGCCCCTTCCAGCGTACACACCTCCTCGGGGATCGGCACTCCCCGCCGACGGAGGATACCCAGCAATTCCACCATGGGAGGCTGCGCCAATCCCCACCGGCCGAGCTGCTCGCCCTGAGCGAAGACGGCACCCGGTGTCCCCTCCATCACCAGCCGCCCCTCGTGGAGCACGAAGATGCGGTCGGCCAGGGATGCTACCTCGGCCATGTCGTGAGAGACCAACACGATGGTGGCGCCCTCGCTCTCCCGCGCCCGCCACAGGTAGGAATAGAACTCGCGTCGCCCCTCCGCATCCAGGCCAACGGTGGGCTCGTCAAGCACGAGCAGGGCGGGGGAGGTCGCCAGCACACCCGCCAGCGCCACCCGACGCATCTGGCCGCCGCTCAGCTCGAAGGGGGAGCGTCCGGCGAACTCACGGGGAGGCAGCCCCACCGTCTCCAGGGCGGCGTGAACCCTGGCGCGGATCTCACGGCGTGGCAGCCCCAGCCGCTCCGGGCCGAAGGCCACGTCCGCGTAGACGGTACGTTCGAACAGCTGGGCCTCGGGGAACTGGAAGAGCATCCCCACGCGCCTTCGCAGCAGCGTCAGCTCCGCCCTGCCGGCCGTGGTCACGTCCACACCGTCGACGATGATCGAGCCTGAGGTGGGGCGTAGCAGCCCATTGAAGTGCTGCACCAGGGTGGACTTGCCGGAGCCGTTGACGCCGATGATGGCGACGCAGCTCCCACGCGCAACCTCCAGGTCGACGTCGATGAGCGCGCCCTTCTGGCGGGCGGTGGATCGGTAGGTGTGGGAGAGCTTTCGGGCAACGATGACGGGATCGTTCAAGGAGCAATCTCCCGCGCGATTGCCTCCACCGTCAGCGCTTCGGACGAGATGAGCACGCCGGCCTGCCGGAGTCGCGAAGCGAGCTCCAGTGGCTCCGGCACCGACAGCTTCAGCCGGCGCAACCACCCCAGGTCGGCGAACACCACCGCGGGAGAGCCTTCCAGGGCGATCCGGCCCTCCTCCATCACCACGACCCGATCCGCCAGGACCGCTTCCTCCACCAGGTGCGTCACGTGGACAATGGTCAGCCCATGGTCCCTGTTCAGGCCGCGCAGAAGTGCCGCTATCTCCACGCGGGACAAGGGGTCCAGCATGGCCGTGGGCTCGTCGGCGACGATGCAGCGAGGCCGCAAGGCCAGGCCGCCTGCCACGGCTACCCGCTGGCGCTGCCCACCAGAGAGCTTGTGGGGCGGCAATCCGCGCAGATCCGCGATGCCCACGGCCTCCATGGCCTGATCGACCCGCTCCCTGATCAACGCGGCCGGCATGCCGCGCATGGCCAGTGCCCATGCGACGTCGTCCTCGACCACCGTGGCGATGATCTGGTTGTCGGGGTTGTGGAAGATCATCCCTACCGCGTCGCGGATGGCGCGCCGGTTCGCCGGGTCCCGTGTGTCCAGCCCAGTCACGAGCACCCTGCCGCCGTCGGGAGTGAGCAGGGCGTTGCAGTGGCGCGCCAGAGTGGACTTGCCGCTGCCGTTGTGCCCGAGCAATGCGAGGTACTCCCCCTCCTCCACT